>JACVJA010000039.1 GCA_015661035.1 Candidatus Calidifonticultor daggyaiensis
ACTCCAGGTGCATATCCAGCTTTAGAAGCTGAGGATCAAGGTCAGGCTAATGCAATATCAAATAGTATTTTAAAAATGTTTGAGATTAAAGTACCAATTATAACAATTTTGATTGGTGAAGGTGGAAGTGGGGGAGCATTAGCTTTAGCTATAGGTAATATTGTTTTAATGCTCGAAAATGCAACATATTCAGTTATTTCACCTGAAGGCTGTGCATCAATATTATGGAGAGACTCTTCTTTTGCAAAAATTGCTGCAAGAGCTTTAAAAATTACATCTAAAGATTTATTAAGGTTAGGCGTTATAGATAAAATTATATATGAGCCTATAGGTGGAGCTCAAAACAATCCTGAAAAAATGATAAAAATAGTAAAAAATTATTTAATATTTTATTTAAAAGATTTTGCAAGGAAAAAAAATTTAAAATTTAAGGAGGATCGCGCTAAGAAATTTGAAAACCTAGGATTTTTTAAAGTTTAAAATTTAAACTTTAAATTCTTTTTATAAACTAAAATATTAATTTTAATACTTTATTAAATAATTTATTTATAATTACAATTTTATACGTAATACTATAACACTATTTTCCTATAAAAAGTATTATTTTTTCGTTAAATTGAATTTGGAAACCAGGCTCAGGTATTTGATCAATAACGGTATTTTTTTGAACAGAGTAATAAACATTTACATAAGAAATATCATAATCCAGATGTAACTCTGATAAAGTTTCAATAGCTTTATTTATATCTAAACCTTTTAGATTAGGTGTCTGTAATAGCTTTTCTAAAGTAGAAATGTACAAGGTTACAATAGAATTTTTTTCAACATTTGAACCTTCGAAAGGTTCGATTGCTAAAACTGTTCCAACTGGTAAATTATAGTTTGTTATTTTTTTTGTAATTATTTTTAAACCTAAGGCTTCTATATTCATTTTTGCATCAATGTAGTTATAATTTTTAACATCCGGTATTGTAATTAGTTCTTGGCCTTTGCTTAAAGTTAAGTTAATTTTTGAATTAATTTTAGCTTCAAGGCTTGGTTTTGGGTACTGGGAAATGATTATATTTTTATCAAAGTAATCATTATACTCTTCAGAGATGTCGCCAATATCTAGATTGAAAGCAAATAGTTTTTCTTTAGCATCCTTAAAATTAAGTCCAACTAAGTTAGGGATTTCAGTAGTATCTTTTTGTTCACCTTTACTTATTTTTACTACAATAGTAGAATTTTTAATAACCTGTGAGTTATAAACTGGCTGTTGTTGGACTATAAAATTCTTAGGTATGTCTTTATCAAAAACTTCTTCGGCTACTTTAATGTTTAGATTAATATTTGAAAGAATTTGTGTTGCAGAGTTTATTTCAGTATTTATAAGGTTTGGTACATAAACAAGCTGAGATAAACTTTTATAGTTTTCATAATCTTTTTTAATATTTAAGAATAATGTTAAAAAAATTGTAAAACTAATAAAAAAAATAAACAGTAGCGCTAGAATTAAATAGTTATATACTTTTTTAAATTTAGTATAAAAATTATAATCAGATACAGTAGAATTTTTTATTTTTAAATTAAGTATATTAAATTGATTTTTTGATTGATTTTCAGAAATGATGTTATCAATAACGTAATTAATACTTTTTTGATTTGGTATTTTCATAAAATTAATTTTTTTGGTATTTTTTTTGTAATCCTTTTTAAAATCTAATTCTAAAAAATTTTTATTTAAAAGATTATCTAAATCTTTTTTAAGCTCTTCGACGCTCTGATATCTATTTTTAGGATCTTTCTCTAAGCATTTTAAAACAATTTTATCAAGATTTTTTGGAATTTTTTGAATAATTAGCGATGGAGGTTGAGGATTTTCATTTAAATGCTTTAAACTGATATCAATTGGACTAGAACCCCTAAACGGTAAGTCACCAGTTAGCATTTCATATAATACTATTCCTAATGAATAAATATCTGATCTTGCATCTAAAACTTTACCCTGTAAATGTTCTGGTGAAATATATTGTGCTGAACCAATCACATTTATAGTTTTTGTAGCATCTTCTGAAGTAAATTTTGCTATACCAAAATCGGTAACCTTTAAATTATTATCATTGTCTATGATAATATTTTGAGGTTTTATATCTCTATGAATTAGTCCTTTATTATGTGCAGCAGCTAAAGCATTACAAATTTGTACAGCATATAATGTAGTGATTTCAATACTTAGGTTGCCTTTTGCTTCAATTATTTCTTTTAAAGTCTTTCCAGAAATATACTCCATTACTATAAAATAAAGTTCATTTATTTGACCCCATTCGTATATTGATACGATATTTTTATCTTTTAGTTGATTTAATATTTGTGCTTCTTTAATGAATCTAGCAATGAAACTTTTATTCAGAAAATATCTTTCATTTAGTATTTTTATTGCAACTTTCTTATTTTCTTTAATATCTATACCTAAAAAAACATCGGCCATACCACCAGCAGCTATCTTTTGTATAATTTTATATTTATTATTAATAATTAAATTAATTATATTATACTTAAGCATAAGTTAAATTTTTATTAATATTATTGTAATATTATCAAGACCACCATTTTTTTTGGCTTCTTCTATTAGTTTTTTGCAAATTTGTTCTAAGCTTAATTTATTTGAAAGAATTTTATTAATTTTATTATCGTCAACCATAGAGTTTAAGCCATCAGTACAAAGTAAAAGGATATCGTCTTTTTTTAACTTTTCTTCAAGATAGTCTGCTTTAATTTCTGAGCTAGTACCTAAAACATTTTCTAAATAATTTCTTAAAGGATGAGAAAAAATTTCTTGATAAGTTAAAAGACCACTTTTATACATTTGCCAGACAACAGTATGGTCTTCAGTTAAAAGTTTAAAAGTATTTACATTTTTTAAATAGATTCTACTATCCCCAATATGTATTATATGAGCTTTAATTTGAGCTTTATTTTTATTTATATAGCAAGCAGTAAAAGTAGTACCCATGCCAAAATATTCTTTATTAGCGCAAGAAAGTTCATATACTTTTTTATTTGCATATTTTATACTTTCAAGCAGTAAAGTTTTTATTGATTCAGAATTATTTAAGGTTTTATTTTGTCTAGAAAAATCGTTAAAAAACTCAACAAAAGTATTTACAGCAATTTTACTTGCGATTTCTCCAGCAGCATGCCCTCCCATTCCATCAGCAACAATAAAAAGATTAGGAATGGCTAAAGCAAAATCTTCGTTTTGTTCTCTTAAATTACCAATATCTGTATCAATATAATATTCCATAAAGTAATTTTTTTAAATGTATAATAATAATTAATGTTTTTAAAATTATAATATAATTAACAACATTATAAACAATATTAATATAAGTGAAATAAATTAAAATATTAAAGAATTATTAATAAAATACTTTATTATTTCTAAATTTATAATATCCTTAGTAATTTATGTCTTACTAACAGTACTTAAAGAAGTTGGTGGTATATATTTTGAATTGTCAAATGCAAGTATAGGAATAAATATAAAATTTAAAAAGATAAGGCCGACAGCAAAACCAGTACTCTTACCAAAAACATTGGCTAAATTTATTGCTATTAAAATAGCAACAACAATATTGGCACCCGGTACAAAAACAAGCAAAAATACCCACCATGGTAAGCCAACTATTTCAATTTCAACAAAAATATTATAGAAAGGTATCATTGCTGCCCATCCTGGTCTACCAGCTTTAACAAAAATTTTCCACATGCATATCACATAAAATACAATTATTCCAATATGAATTATAAAGAAAATAATATAAAGCATAAAAAACGAAAATAATGATCCATATAATGCAAATAACTCATTCAAATTCATATTATTTTGCATGATTCTCCTTTTATTTTTAAGAATTAATAAATATTTAAGCTTTAAACTTATGATAAATTAATTACAGTAATATACTAATTAACTATAGCAATAAATTTTGTTTATATAAAGAGAAAATATTTAGATAAGATATTTGATAATAAAATACTTTTTAAAACTTCTAATATATGTATTATTTTATAAAAAATGCATTACAAAAAGAAAATTTCTAAAACTTTAGTTGAACATTGTATTTTAAAATTATATAATTGTCTGAAATTGGTGATGGAGTTCGCCAACAACTGCTCATCTAGAGCTGATAACTCCTAATAAGTTTAAAAATTAGATAAGGAGTTTTTATGATTATAAAACTTATATATGTAGTTGTTGGTGGAGGAGTTGGTGCACTTCTTCGATATCTGATATCAGGTTTTATTCAAAAACAATCTGAAAGTTTATTTCCATATGGCACACTTGCTGTAAATCTAATTGGAGCTATCGCAATAGGGTTTTTATGGGAGCTTTTTCAAAATACAACAGTTTCTTCAAATATTAGGGTATTTATATTCATGGGTATAATTGGAGCATTTACAACATTTTCTACATTTAGTCTTGAGACATTTACTCTGTTAAAAGAAAATCAATATTTAACTGCATTTATAAATGTTATTGTAAATAATTTATTTTGTATTATATTGGTTTTTACAGGTTCATTTGCTGCAAGATTTTTATTAAAATTATTTGGTAAGGGTAATTTATGAAAGAATCAAAAACAGGATACCTGCTTCGTATACTAATTGGTGAAGATGATTTCTATAAAGGTAGGCCTTTATATGAGCAGATTGTTCTAAAAGCAAGAGAGCTTAAGTTATCCGGTGCTACAGTATTTAAAGGTGTTATGGGGTTTGGTGCTGACAGTTTAATTCATACTGCAAAAATACTTCAGCTTTCAGAGGATATGCCAATCATTATAGAAATTGTGGATACTGAACAAAATATTAATAAAATACTTCCTTTCCTTGATGAAACTGTTGAAGGTGGTCTTGTTACCCTTGAGAAAGCTACAATTATTAAGTATTCTTCAAGTAAAAAAAATATATCCAAAGACTAAAAACATTGAAAGCTTTGAAGAGCAACATCAGGAAGCTTTAAGTGAATTTTAAGGATAAAATAAGAAAAATAAAAAATAAATTCAACATCCCGAGAAATGTCTTTGCTCTTGGCTGGGTAAGCTTTTTTAATGATTTTGCATCTGAAATGGTTTATCCTATTGTTCCAATATTTCTTACAACATTTCTAGGAGCACCTGTTGCTATTGTTGGATTAATTGAAGGAATTGCTGAATCAACTGCTTCAATACTTAAAGTATTTTCTGGTTGGATATCAGACAAATTTCAGAAAAGAAAACCTTTTGTTGCTGCTGGGTATTCTCTTTCTACTTTTTCAAAAGTAATTCTTGGACTTTCTTATGTGTGGCCATTTGTACTAATCGCAAGATTTTTAGATAGAGTTGGAAAAGGCATAAGAACATCTGCAAGAGATTCGCTTATTGCTGAGAGCTGTGCCGAAAATATAAGAGGTAAGTCTTTTGGTTTTCATAGAGCGCTTGACACACTTGGAGCAGTCATTGGTCCCCTTGTAGCGATACTTTTTCTTGCAATATTTAATGACAATTTAAGACTTGTATTCTTTATAGCAGCTATTCCTGGTGTTATTGGAATAATCCTTCTTATTGTTTTTGTCCGTGAAAAAAAGAAAAAGCCGCTTTGCTTAGCTGATTTAAAGTTTAAATGGAAAGGTTTAAACCCTTCATTTAAAATATTTTTATTAATAAGTATTATATTCTCGATAGGAAATAGCTCTGATGCTTTCCTTATTTTGCGAGCTCAAAACTTAGGACTTGCTGTTAAGATAACAATTTTAGCTTATGTTCTTTTTAATTTAACATATGCGGTGTTTTCTATGCCTGCAGGAGCTATTGTTGACAAGGTTGGTGCAAAAAAAGTGCTAATTACAGGACTATTTATTTTTTCTATTGTGTATTTTTTTTTGGGCTTTATTAATAAGAGTCTTTTTTTATGGTTTTTATTTCCAGTCTATGGAATATATATGGCTCTAACTGAGGGAGTAGGTAAAGCATATATATCACTTTTGGTGCCACAAGAAAAATCAGGCACCGCTTTTGGAATTTACCAGACATCTGTGGGAATTTGCAGTTTTTTTGCCTCAATTATTGCTGGACTTATATGGAATTATATAAATGTTAAGGCTGTATTTTACTTTGGAAGCATTACTACAATTGTTGCTTTAATACTTTTTATTATACTTGGCAGAAAAAATTAAATCTTTTAAAATAGCATTTTGTTTTTACTTGAGCTTTAAAAATTTATTATTGGATTTTATTGATATATTTATTATCAATATATTTATATAATTTATATAGTTTAATAACTATTTAATATTTCCTTTAAGCTTATAGATAGAAATTACCTCTTTTTTATTGATATATAATTTACCTTATACTTGGCATCACTATAGCCCTATTATATAATACTTTAAAAGATATTATTGATAGCAGTTGATATTAAGTTCTAAAAAATGCTATTTTTTGGTAACTCAACTGAATATTTAAAAAAATCTAGATATTTATATTAATTATTACTTTAATTTTAGTTAGTTATTAAATTATAATTAAATTATAATATAGAACTACAGAAAGCTATATTGTAATTATAATACAAGAAAATGTAAATAAATTAAGCATTAATGGGCGAATGGCGGAATTGGTAGACGCGCTAGGTTCAGGGTCTAGTGCTTAAATAGCGTGGGGGTTCAAATCCCCCTTCGCCCACCAAAAGAAGGTAGGTAAATTGGAAGGCAGAGGCAGAAGAGATGTAATTATTATTTTAATCCTTTTAATAATTATTGCTCTTGTCATAATAAGCTGGATATCTGGTCTTTGGAGTTGTGATATTAATAAAAAAGTTTTAACAAATAAGGAAAAATTAACTATTGCCGATTATATAAATTCTGTATCTGTTTTAGTACAATACTCAAATAAGTTGTCAATAAATTTTTTTACTACTTTAAATAAATATAAGGATCTTACTTCAAAAGAAGTAGATACCAGTTTAAATCAATTAATTGAAGAAAGTAAAATATTAGAAGAAAATAGCAAAGAGATTAATCCTCCTCAATATTTTGAAATTGCTCAAGGTTACTTAAACTTAGTATTTGACATACGAAAGAAAGCTTATGAAGAATTTAAGCCTGCACTTTTTAATGTTTTAAATGACTTAGATTATGAAAAATCAATTAAACAAATGTCGGAATCATTTATCAATATGTATATGAGTGATAAAATATATTTATATTTTCAAGAGGAATTAAAAAATTCTGGGGAAAGACTAGATATAAGTAACCTTACTATTATTGATTCTAAAATTTTGGAAAACGATAGCTTTTTGTCGGAAAATTTTGTTGCTAGTATGGTTGCAGATTTTAAATCAGTTACAAATTTGCAAGAAAGAAGAGGTGTTGCAGTTATATCGCAAAGCATTAACTTTAATCCAAAAATTGTGAATGAAAGAGATAATTATTTAATTATTCAAAAAGGCAGTCAAATAAATATATCAATTAATATTGAAAATCAAGGTAATGTTTCTGAACAGGAAGTTCCAGTCAAGCTCACATACAAAATACAAGGGATAGAAAAATCAGAAAAATTTGAGCAAAAAATAGGGTTAATTAATCCGTCAGAACAAATAACAGTTACATTCTTAAATTTAAAAGCTTATCCTGGCAAAAAATGTGAGATAATTATCGAAGCTGGACCTGTTGAAAATGAAATATTGTTAACTAACAATAAAGTACAATATAACTTTATTATGGAAAGTTAAATTTTTTTTATTTCATTTTTAATAATCTATTTTTAGAATTTGTAATAATACTTTTTTAAAATAAAAAATTTCTGAAAGAGAAGAATATCATGAATATTACAAGCAGTAAATATAATAATATTGATAATAATAGTATTGATGATGTAAAAAAAGTTTCGTTTTTAGGTCCAGAAGGTACATTTACTGAAGAAGCTTTAATCAAATTTTATAGTAAAACTTTAAATAAACCTGAGTCTATCTTATCAAGGTTTATTGAAAAAATGCCATTACCAACAATTTCTGATGTAATTAAGAGCATAGATAGGGGAGAGGCAAATCAGGGAGTAGTTCCAATTGAGAATTCAATTGAAGGTTCTGTCAATTTAACGCAAGATATGTTAACTTTTGAAAGCGAAGCGAAGATAATTGCTGAAATTATAATGCCAATAAAACATCATCTAATTGCAAAAAGCAATGTGAAATTGAAACAAATTAAAAAAATTATTTCTCATCCTCATGCTACAGCTCAATGCAGGGTATTTTTAAGTCAAAAATTTCCTGATGTCGAAATAATTGCAGCCAATAGCACGGCTGAAGCAGTAAAAAAACTTAAAGAGAACGACAAAGACAGTGCAGCAATAGGGACAAAAATTGCAGCACAATTGTATGGATTAGAGGTAATTTTATCTGATATAGAGGATAATAAAGATAATAAAACAAGGTTTGTAGTAGTTGGAAATTATATTGAAAAAAGGTGCGGGAAAGATAAAACTTCAATTGTTTGTTTTTTAAAAAAAGATAAACCTGGAAGCTTATACAATATTTTAAAGGAGTTTGCACAAAGAAATATAAATTTAACTAGACTGGAATCAAGGCCTGCTAAAAAAGACTTGGGTGATTATGTTTTTATGATTGATATGGAAGGCCATGTTCATGATAAAATAATTTATGAAGCATTGGAAAGTTTAAGAAGCAAAGTATATCTTGTTAAATTATTAGGTTCATATCCAGCTTGGATTGATTAAATAATTTATTGTGAAAATTTAAGATAATTTTTTATAAAAGCTTTCTTATTAATTAAAGACTGTTATTAAAATACGAAAGTAGGTTAAATGATTGATTTAGAATTATTTCGAAAAAATCCGCAAATTTTTAAAGAAGAGTTGAAAAAAAGAAATATAAAGAATATAGATGTTGATTCTGATCTTAAGCTTGATGAGAAAAGAAGAGACTTAATTTTTAAAGTTGATGAAATTAGATCTAAAAAAAATGCTGCTTCTAAAAAAATTCCGCTTTTAGTGGGTGAAGAAAAAAATAATCTTATTAATGAGATGAAAAACTTAAACCAACAATTAGGCTTACTAGAAAATGAGCTTGAAAAATTAAGCAAAATGTTTTTTGAAAGAATAGCAAAATACCCTAATA
>JACVJA010000040.1 GCA_015661035.1 Candidatus Calidifonticultor daggyaiensis
TTTGCTATTGAGAGATGCTAAGAGAAAGCTTAAAAGAAATAAATAAGGATTAAAAGCAAGCAATATTACTATAAAGATATTAATAGGAAACCTAAATAAGCAAAAAAACTTGAAGAATTATAGATATAATGTAAAAGATAGGGTGGGCAATTGAATTATAAAGCAAAAGCACTGACAATTGCAGGTTCAGATTCAGGAGGGGGTGCTGGAATACAGGCAGATTTAAAAACTTTCCAAGCATTTAATGTTTTTGGAATGTCTGTTATTACCTCTGTTACTGCTCAAAATACTCTAGGCGTAAGATCAATTTATGATATAGATTCAAGGGTTGTGGGAGATCAGATTGAGATGGTTGTTGAAGATATTGGTGTTGATGCTATAAAAATTGGGATGCTTTCAAATACAAATATTATTGAAACTGTAGTAGATAAAATAAAAAAATATGGTTTGAAAAAAATTGTAATAGACCCTGTTATGGTTTCAAAAAGTGGTGACTTACTTCTAAGACAAGAGTCTGAAGATAGCTTAATAAAAAATCTTTTTCCACTTGCTTTACTTATAACTCCAAATTTATTTGAAGCAGAAAAGATTAGTAATTTTAAAATATATGATATAGAAACTGCAAAAAAAGCTGCAAGAATAATTTATGAAAAAGGAAATACAAATGTTCTAATAAAGGGCGGGCATCTGACTGGAAAAGAAGCTGTTGATATTTTTTATAACGGCAGCAGATATGAATATTTTAAAGCAGAAAAATTAGATATAAAAAATACACACGGAACTGGTTGCACTTATTCTGCAGCAATTACTGCTTCAATTGCAAAAGGAATAGATTTATACAATTCTATTTATATTGCTAAAGATTATATTACAAGGGCAATAAGACATTCCCCAACAAATATTGGGAAAGGAGCTGGTCCTTTATATCATAATATAAAACCATTAGAAATTAAGATTACAAAGCGATAGTTTATTTCAGTCTGCTGGAAAACCACTAAAATTCAGTTTGGGTTTTCACTGATTATAAAAATAAATATTAAATAGTTTAATTTAGAATTATTTTTATATCAAGCTTATGGAAGTAACAGAAAAATTAAGAGAAGACACTAAAGATATATGGGATAAAATTGCAAATCACCCTTTTATAATAGAGCTTTGCAGTGGATCTCTACCAGATTATAAATTTAAATTTTATTTATTACATGATTACAATTATTTAGTTTCTGCTATAAAAAATTTTAACTTAATAACTTTAAAGACCAAATCAATTGAAGATTTAATAGAAATCATACACATTGGCTATATAGCAGCAGAAAGTGAGTATAAAAGTTATGTAAAGCTGCTCGACCAATATAATCTATCAATTAGTGATGCTGCAGCTGTAAAACCTATTTCTGTTGTTTCGTCATATTTAAAATTTTTATTTAATATAAGTAAGAAAAAGTCATTTCCTGAAGCACTTGTATCGATACTTCCTTGTTTTTGGTCTTATGGATATGCAGTTCAATGCAATAAAACGAGGATATCCATTAATAAAAATTTAGTTTATTGCAAGTGGGCTAATGAATATCTTTCAAGAAGTTATATTCATTTACTTGAAAGAATTAAAAACTTAGTAAATAAAGTTTCAGTGAATTTTCCATATACAAAGCTAAAAGAAATATTTATTAGATCAAGTAAATATGAATACTTATATTGGGATGCTATGTATAATGTTAAAAATTATGAGTCTTAATGGGGATTATATGAAAATATTGATTACTAATGATGATGGTATAAATGAAGAAGGAATTAAAAAATTGGTAAAAATAATTTCGCAAACTAATGATGTTTATGTTGCTGCTCCTGAAAAAAAATTACATGGCATTGGCTCTGGGGTAACTTTTGATAGACCAATAAAAGTAGAAAGATGTCAGATGAATTTAGGTGAGATAGCAGCTTTTAAAATATATGGAACTCCAGCAGACTGTGTAATTTTATCAAAGGAATTTCTTGTAGGAAATTTTGATTTATTAATATCTGGAATAAACGATGAACCAAACATTGGAGATGATGTAAGGTTTTCAGGTACTTTAGGAGCATGTATAGAGGCTGCTTTTTCGGGTATTAGCTCATTTGGTGTTTCGCTTGACTATAGTTATGATAAAGAAAAGAAAATGTTTGATACAGCGGCAGAATTTTCACATTGCTTTGTAGAATTTTTAAAGAAAAATGGTATACCAGAAGGTGTTTTTTTAAATGTTAATGTACCTAATATTGAAATTAATAAAGTAAAGGGTGTAAAGTTTGTTCCATTGGGCAGGCGAAGGTATTTTGATAGAGTTCATAAAGTAAAAAACCCTTGCAATCAAGAACTTTATTGGATCTGGGGTAAAATAATTCCTCATCAAAATGATGATATTATAGGGTTAGTTCTTAAAAAAAATTATATTTCTATTACGCCCTTGCTTGCTGATAATACTTCTTATGATTTTTTAAAGGAGATGATTAGTAAATGGAAAATAGTATTTCCGAATTAGTAGAAAAAGCAGCAGATAGTTGGGATAAGATTAAGGAAGTAAGACCATTAGTTCATCATATTACTAATTTTGTTGCAATGTCAGAACAAGCTCATGTTACACTTTCAATAGGTGCAAGTCCTGTAATGGCGCAAGATGCAGAAGAATCAGCTCAAATGTGCAGTAACGCTGATGCATTGTTGCTTAATATTGGAACTCCTTCAGCAGAACAGTTAAAAGCAATGCTTTTAGCACAAGATGCTGCAATTAAAAAAGGAATTCCTATTCTTTTGGATCCTGTTGGGTATGGTGCAACTGAATTTAGAAATAAGGTAGTAAATGAAATTCTAAAAAATAATCCAGTATCTGTAATTAAAGGAAATTATGGAGAAATTGCAGCTATTGCAGGTATAAAGGGGGCAATAAAAGGAGTAGATTCTGTAGGTACTAAAAATATAAAATCAAATTTTAATGATATTTTAAAATCATTATCTAATAAATACAAAGCAATAATAATAGCTACAGGGGAAAAGGATTTAATTACTGATTATAATAGAAGTTTAAGTGTTAAGGGGGGCAATTATCTTTTAACATATATAACAGGTTCAGGCTGCTGGTTAGGCTCTATAATTGCTTCAGTGCTTGCTTTAGGTGGAGATTTATTTGTAGGTTGTATAGCTGGAATGATGGCTTTGAAATTGGCTTCAGAAAATGTTAAAGCTAAAAATATTGGTTCATTTAGAACAGAAATTTTTAACCAATTATTCATTCTAAAGGGAGATGATATTGCTAAAAGAGGTGATATGTTATCGTGGATTTAACACTTTATGTGATAACTGACGAGAAAATTGGACTTGGAAGGAGTCATTTAGAACTTGCAGAATATGCTTTAAAGGGTGGTGCTACAGCAATTCAATTAAGAGACAAACAAAAGAGTGGCAAAGAACTTTATTATATTGGTGTAAAAATGAAGAAATTAACAAAAAAATATAATGCACTATTTATTGTTAATGATAGATTGGATATTGCTTTAGCTATTGAAGCAGATGGAATACATCTAGGGCAGGATGACCTTCCTATAGAAACTATTAAAAGGATTATAAATAGGAGAATATTAATAGGAGTATCTGTATCAAATATATTAGAGGCAAAAGCTGCAATAAAATATGGTGCGGATTACTTAAGTGTTCAAAGTATTTTTCCTACATCAAGCAAGGATAATATTGGGGTTGTAGGGTTGGAAGTGTTAAAAGAAATTAAAAAAATAAGTAAAATACCTGTTATTGCTATAGGTGGTATTAATATTGACAATGTTAGCAGTGTAATTAATTCAGGAGCTGATGGTGTTGCAGTTATTTCAGCAGTGGTAGGTCAGTTAAATGTTATGGAGGCTACTACAAGATTAAAAGCAGAAATTATAAAGGCACGAAATTATTCAAATCTATTAAGTTAGAAAAATTAAATATTTTTTGCTAGTAATTGCCCAAAAAATAACTAAAATTCTATAGTTTCTAGTAATAAAAATTTAAAGAAGATAAATTAAAAAAAATTACTTGTCTTTAACCTTTATTTTTCTTAATGTTTCTTATCCTATAGCTTTGATTATCTATATGAATAATAACACAATAATGAAAAATTATTTTAATTATTGCTGCAGCTAGTAAATAATAAACAAATATATTTTCCTTAAGGATTTAAAATTTTTTGTTATTAGCAATAATAACTTAATCTCTTTTTTACATCTTTTTATATTACTTTAAAATAAATTACCTTTTTAAGAATATGCTTACAATCTTTTTATGTCCAAGATTGACTAAAATTAATAAATTATGACTTAGGTAGTAGTTTAATTTGGTATAGCAGCTGTTATTTTTAGGTTTTAATTTTACTTGCAATTTTTTATTATTTTTACCCTTTAATTTTTGCTATTTACAAATTTACTATAGTTTTATTATATTATTAATTAAAAAACAATTAAGAAAATTACTTTAAAAAATTTCATTAAAATTTAAAATTATAAAACAAATTAAATGTCAAAATGAGAAAAGAATTAAAGATCTTATATACAATAGAATGCTATCCTCCAATAGTATCAGGTTCAGGAATTTCAACTAAAAGAATTGCAACAGGACTTGCTGAAAGAAATCATACTGTTGCTGTAGCTTGCCCGGGCAAGAATTTTGGTCTTATAAAAAATATTGAAAATAATTTAACAGTTTTTAGGTTAAGTTCAATACCTGTATTGCTTTATAGAGATTATTACTTTTCTCCTTTTGCTAAAAAATATATGACTGAAATTTTTTCTGATTTTGAACCTGATATAGTTCATATTCAGGATCATTTTTTTATTTCCACTGCAGCATTTAATGAAGCTTTAAAGCATGATATACCAGTTATAGGCACTAATCATTTTCATCCCGGAAATTTATTACCGCATTCAAAAATAAAAAAGGATTTGGTTTTATATAAAATATTGGAAAGAATGTTTTGGGACTCTTTTGTCAAAGTTTTTAATCAACTCAATCTGGTTACTGTTCCATCTAACTATGCAGCAGAAATCATAAAAAATGTTGGAATTAAAAAACCAAATATTTATGTTGTATCAAACGGAATTAACTTAGATTTTTTTAACAACTCACAGGTTGGAAACTCTTCTAAAGAATATATCCAAAATAGATATAATATTAAAAAACAAAAAGTTACTTTGATTTCAGTCTCAAGACTTGAAAAAGAAAAAAGAGTAGATATATTAATAAAAGCTTTAGCTTTAATAAAAGACGAAGCAGATTTTCAGTTTATTGTGGTTGGCTGTGGGAAAGAAAAAACAAATTTAGAATATTTAGCTAAATATTATTCTATTTCTGATAGAATAATATTTACAGGTCTTATATCAGATAATGATGTAATAAATCTATATAAGATTAGTGATATCTTTTTAACAGCAAGTGAAATTGAGCTTCAGGGTATTTCAATAATGGAAGCAATGGCAAGCGGTCTTCCTGTTGTTGCATCCAGCTCAATGGCAATTCCAGAACTTGTTTTGGATGGTATCAATGGATATTTATTTGAACCTGGGAATATAAAAAAAGCTTCAGAAAAAATACTTTTATTAATAAAAAATGAAAATTTAAGAAGAGAATTTGGTAATAATAGCTGTAATATTATAAAAAAGCATGACTTTAATAAAACTTTAGATGAGTTTGAAAAAATATATTTTAATATTATATCTTTAACTAAAGAAAGGCAGCTGGCTTATAAAACTTAAAAATTTTGATGTAAAATTGGGTAAAAAATTTGATTATTTAAAAATATTTATAAAATAATTTGCATAAAATATTTGACAGTAAAATTTATCTTTTATAGAATTCATTTTTATTGTAAAATATATCTTTGCTCTAAGTTATAAAAAATCATTAATTTTCAAATTATTAGATTATTAGTTATTTTTTAAAATTATTATATTTTTTTATTTTTATAATTTTTTTTAATTAATTTCGGTGGCGGTGTAGCTCAGTTGGTCAGAGCACACGGTTCATACCCGTGATGTCATTGGTTCGAATCCAATCACCGCTACCAAAAAATTATTTTAATTTCTTATTATTTATACAGTATTTATGTGGTAATATTTATACAGTATTCTATATGCAGTATTTTATATAATTTATATAATGCTAATTATTTGTAGTGTTATAATTTAAGGAATTGTATAAATGCTGTATAAAAGCTTATTTAAAAAAATATTAATAAAGGTCTCAAAATTTTTATTTTATTTTAATTAAAGTTATAATTATTTTTTTAAAAATTATTTACCTTTTAATATTTTTTAAAAATGAATTAAGTATGTTTTAAAAAGTATTTACTAAGTTTTAAAAAGTATTTACTAAGAAAGGAAATATATTATGGCAGCAAAACAAAAATTTGAAAGGACAAAACCACATATAAACATTGGAACCATAGGCCATGTTGACCATGGAAAAACAACATTAACCAGTGCAATAACATACTGCCTAAAATCAAAGGGGCTAAATGTAGAACCTCGTAGCTTTGACTCAATAGATAATGCACCAGAAGAAAGAGAGCGTGGAATTACCATTGCTATAGCTCATGTTGAATATGAAACAGAAAACCGTCACTATGCACACGTAGATTGTCCAGGCCATGCAGATTATGTTAAAAACATGATAACAGGTGCAGCTCAAATGGATGGAGCAATACTTGTAGTATCAGCAGCAGATGGACCCATGCCTCAAACAAGAGAGCATATACTTTTAGCTCGTCAAGTAGGTGTACCATACATAGTAGTATTTTTAAATAAAGTAGATATGGTAGATGACCCAGAGTTAATAGAGTTAGTTGAGCTTGAAGTAAGAGAACTGCTTTCTGAATATGAGTTTCCAGGTGATGAAATACCAATAGTAAAAGGATCAGCTCTTCAAGCTATGAACTGTGGCTGTGGAAAAGAAGAATGCAAATCCTGTGGCCCAATACTAGAGCTTATGAAAGCAGTAGACTCATACATTCCAACTCCACAAAGAGACATAGACAAACCTTTCCTAATGCCAATAGAAGATATATTCTCAATTACAGGTAGAGGTACAGTAGTTACCGGTAGAATAGAGCGTGGCAAAATTACAGTAGGTGAAAACGTAGAAGTAATAGGAATAAAGCCTAAAATACTAAAAACAGTAGTAACAGGCATAGAAATGTTTAGAAAACTGCTTGATGAAGGTGTAGCAGGAGACAACGTTGGACTCTTGCTTAGAGGTGTTACAAAAGATGAAGTAGAGCGTGGACAAGTTGTAGCAAAACCAGCCTCAATTACTCCACATTCACACTTTAAAGCACAAGTATACGTATTATCAAAAGAAGAAGGTGGAAGACATACTCCATTTTTTACAGGATACCGTCCACAATTTTACTTTAGAACAACAGATGTTACAGGAAATGTAACACTTCCTGAAGGTGTAGAAATGGTAATGCCAGGAGACAACACTGAAATGGAAGTAAAGCTTATTACTCCTATTGCAATGGAAGAAGGACTAAGATTTGCAATAAGAGAAGGTGGAAGAACTATAGGTGCAGGTAGTATTACTAAGATAATAGAGTAGACTAGCAGTAAGGCTGCATAGCAGCATAATAAAATAGCATAATCATAAAAGAAATAGGGGTTAAATTTAGAAAGTTGTTTAAACATAAAAATTAATAATATAACAACAAAAGAAATACTTAAAGTAATTATTTATATTGAAATAAGTATATGTAGAAAAAAAATTAAAATATAAAATTATAAAATTGATATAGTATTTAGTAAGATAAAATAGGTGAAACTTAAGGAGGAATTTAGGTGGCAGCCAAATTAGGGCAAAAAATAAGAATAAAACTGAAATCTTATGACCATGAAATTATTGATAAATCTGCAAGAAAAATTGTAGAGACTGTTGAAAACTCAGGTGCAAAGGTTTCAGGCCCGATACCCTTGCCAAATAAGAAAAATGTTTATTGTGTAATAAGGTCACCTCATGTTGATAAGGATTCAAGAGAACATTTTGAGATAAGGGTTCACAAAAGATTAATTGATATTATTGACCCTACTCCTAAGACAGTTGATCTTCTTATGAGATTAAGTCTGCCAGCAGGAGTAGATATTGAAATTAAATCCTAAAAAATAATAGTTGCAAACTCTAAATTATAAAAATTATAAATTATAAGATATAGCTAATGAGCTGTAAAAAATAGTTAATAAGTTATAAAAGTTAAAGAATTAGTTAAATAATTAGTTGCAATTTTAATAATTATCAGAAATAAAAATTTAAAAAGTAGCGATAAAAAATTAGCAATAAGTATAGATTAAAAATATAGATTACTATAGTTAAATTACTGTAGTTACTATAGTTAATATAATTAATATAGTTAATACAATTAATATAGGTTTTATTTGAGAGTGATGCAAAATGTTAAGTGCAATTTATGGTAAAAAAATAGGTTCTACACAAGTATTTACAGAAAATGGTGCTGCTATTCAAGTTACAGCAATAGAAGCGCCAAGTTGTACAGTTGTACAGGTAAAAAGTGAGCAGACAGACGGTTATAATGCTTTAAAAGTAGGCTTTTTTGATGTAAAGGAAAGAAAATTAAATAAACCTTTAAAAGGTATTTTTGCGAAATTTAAGCTTCCTTATAAAAGGTTTTTAAAAGAGATTAGGATTGATAGGTTTGAAAAAGAATATAAGCCAGGAGATCAGATAGATCTGGGTTTAGATATTTTTAAAAAAGGTGATAAAGTAAAAATTACTGGGATTTCAAAAGGTAAAGGTTTTGCTGGAGTAATTAAAAGACATAATTTTCACAGAGGGCCAATGACTCATGGTTCTCATAATATTAGAAAGCCGGGTTCAATTGGAATGTGCGCAACTCCGTCTAAAGTTCATAAAGGTAAAAAGATGCCTGGTAGAATGGGCGGGAAAAAAGTTACAATCCCTTCAGCAGAAATAGTAGATATTGTTAAAGAGCAGAACCTAATTCTTGTTAAAGGTAATGTT
>JACVJA010000041.1 GCA_015661035.1 Candidatus Calidifonticultor daggyaiensis
TAACACAAGCTTAAGTAAATAATAAAAAGACTGATGATTTTAAGCCTGCTAATTTGAAATTACTTATAAGTTCTTATTAATTAAATAAAATAGTTTATTAATAATAAGTCTTTTTTTCAAACTTTTATATATTTTTATTATTTTTTATATGCATTAATCCATAAATAATACTATCCTGAAGTGCCTGCCAGCTAGCTTCAATAATATTTTCTGAAACGCCAATTGTTCCCCAGTTCTTTTCTCCATCAGTTGATTCTATTAATACTCTTACTATAGCAGCAGTACCTTGTTTTTCATCTAATACTCTAACTTTAAAATCTGTTAATTTAATCTTTTCTAAATCAGGATAAAAATTTTTAAGAGCTTTTCTTATTGCACAGTCTAACGCATGTACAGGGCCATCCCCTTCTGCAGTTTCTATAATCCTATTATTTTTAACATAAATTTTTACTGTAGCTTCAGATATCATTCCAGAGCTGGTTTTTTCATTTAATACTCTAAAACTTTCAAGTGTAAAATAATTTTGTTTAACACCAATTGTGTCTTTTACAATTAATTCAAAAGTTCCGTCTGCTGCTTCAAACTGATAACCTTTATGCTCTAAATCTTGAATAATATTTAATATCTTTGATACACTTGCAAGGTCATTTTCTAAATTTACACCAAATTCTTTAGCCTTTAATATAATTGACTTTTTCCCAGAAAGCTCAGAAATTAAAATATCTCTAGTATTTCCCACTAGTTCAGGTTTTATATGTTCAAATGCTTCAGTTAATTTGCTTACTCCATGAACATGCATTCCAGCTTTATGTGTAAATGCATTTCTGCCTACAAAAGGCTGATTATTAGGCGATGCTTGATTTGCAATTTCACTAACGTATCTTGATAAACTTGTTAAATGTTTTAAGTTTGACTTAGGAAGGCATTTTTTTCCTAATTTTATTTCAATATTAGGTATTACCTGACATAAATCAGCATTACCACATCTTTCACCATACCCATTAATTGTACCTTGTACCATTTTGACATTTTCAAATTTATCAACAGCAATTATAGAATTTGCTACTGCACAACCGCTATCATTATGACAATGTATCCCTAGCGGTGTATAGATGTTTTTACTTACTACTTTTAAAATTTCTTCAGTTTCTCCTGGTAAACATCCCCCATTAGTATCACATAAAACAATAAAATCCGCCCCTGCATCTTCAGCTGATTTTAGGGTTTTCAGTGCATAAGCTTGGTCTAATTTATATCCATCAAAAAAGTGTTCTGCATCAAAAATTACCTCAAAGCCACTATTTTTTAAAAAAGCAATTGAATCAAAAATCATTTCTATATTATTTTCAAGAGTAGTCTCAATTACTTGTGTTACATGAAGCGGTGAACTTTTTCCAAATATACAAATTACAGTAGCTCCAGAAGCAATTAAAGTTTTTAAGTTTTGATCTTGGTTTGCTTTTGTATTTTTATATTTTGTTCTGCCAAAAGCAACAATTTTAGAATTTTTTAATTTTTTATTCTTAAGAACTCGGAAAAGTTCCTCATCTTTAGGATTGGAAGCAGGGAATCCAACCTCTATGTAATCAATGCCTATTTCATCAAACTTTTCAATAAGCATTAATTTATCCTGAACAGAAAACGAAATATTTGCACTTTGTGCACCGTCTCTTAATGTCGTATCAAAAATAAAAATTTTATCCTTATTAAACTCTTTTATTTTCATTGTTGGTTTTTATTAAAATATTAATTATAAACAATAAATATTTTAGGTTACTTGTAAAATTTTTCTGGTGTAATTAATATAACCACCGCTTGATATTATCTGCTGAATAAAATCCGGCACAGGATTTATTTGATAAGTTTTACTTTGTGTTACGTTTTTAATTATGCCATTACCCAGGTCTATTTCTAACTCATCAAATTCATTTATTTGATTAGCAGATTCGATGGAGGGAATAACCAGTAATCCAATATTTATGGCATTTCTAAAAAAAATTCTTGCAAAAGTTTTAGCAATTATAATTTTTACACCACTTGCTTTTATTGCAATAGGCGCATGTTCTCTTGAAGAGCCGCAGCCAAAATTATAACCGGCTACTATTATTTTAGCCTTTTCAATCTTTTTCTTAAAATCTTTATCTAAGTCTTCAAAACAGTGATTCGCTAATTCAATTTCATTTGTTGTATTTAAATATCTTGCAGGAATTATAACGTCAGTGTCAACATTGTCTCCATATTTAATAACTCGATCTTTAATAATATTAACACTTCTTTTTTTATCTTTTCCATGCTTCTGAACGTTATTATTTTTATTATCTTTACTAATAAAATAATTGTTTTTTAACATTACATAACCTCCTCCGGTACCGCAATTCTACCCATAATTGCTGATGCTGCTGCAACAGCTGGTCCACTTAAGTATACCTCACTCTTTGGATGGCCCATCCTTCCAACAAAATTCCTGTTAGTGGTTGAAATAGCTTTTTCTCCCTCAGCAAGTATACCCATATGGCCACCTAGACAAGGACCGCAAGTTGGTGTGCTAACAACACAACCTGATTCTATAAAAATCTCTAAATAACCTTTTTTAAGTGCGTCTAAATAGACATTTTGAGTTGCAGGAATTATTATTGCCCTAACTTTACTATTTACCTTTTTATTCTTAAAAATTTCAGCAGCAATTTTCATATCCTCAATTCTTCCATTAGTACATGAACCAATAACTACTTGGTCAATTTTAATACCTTTTAAGTTCTTAGCATCTTGAGTATTTGATGGCAAATGAGGGAGCGCTACCTGCAAATTAATTTTATCACAGTTAATCTCGTAAGTTTTATAATATTCTGCATCATCATCAGCATAAAAAACATTGTATTTTTCATCTGTTTTATTCTTTAAATATGCCCTTGTAATATCATCCACCTCTATTATTCCAAACTTTCCACCAGCTTCTATGGCCATATTACACATAGTAAACCTTGAATCCATTGAAAGGCTTCTAATGACAGGGCCTGTAAATTCCATTGACATATATAGGGCTCCATCTACTCCTATTAAACCAATCGTATATAATATTAAGTCTTTTCCTGTAACATAAGGCTTAAGGCTTCCGGTATAAATAAATTTTATAGAATCAGGAACCATAAACCATGTATAGCCAGTTGCCATTGCTACTGCTAAATCAGTACTTCCAACACCAGTAGCAGCTGCACCTAATGCACCGTAAGTACAAGTATGTGAATCTGCACCAACAATAAGCTGACCAGGTAAAACTATACCTGCTTCAGGAAGCAAAGCATGCTCGATACCCATTTTTCCTACTTCAAAATAATTTTTTATTTCTTGTTGATATGCAAATTCCCTAATAAATTTACATTGTTGTGCAGACTTAATATCTTTATTAGGAGTAAAGTGATCAGGGACAATTACAACCTTATTTTTATCAAAAACTTCTTTAATACCAATCTTTTTAAATTCCTCAATTGCTAAGGGCATAGTAATATCATTTCCTAAAACTATATCTACTTTTGCATTAACTAACTGCCCAGCTTTTAAATAAGAATTGCCACTATGAAAAGCCAGAATCTTCTGAGCTATTGTTTGTGGATAATTTTGTTTTTTTGCATTTTTACTAAATGTGTTAAAATTAGCTACATTATTTTCTGTATTTCTTAAACTTTTATCTGCACTATAATCTGAACTATTTATATTATTTATATAATTTATATTATTTATATTATTTAAAATATTCATTTTATAAGCCCTTTATAAAACTATATTAATAAAGTACAAATTAAAAAATTTAGAATCTATTTTTAAAGTAATTATTGTAATCTATTGTTATAATAAACTATTTTTTATAATTTAATTAAAATTATTAAAAAAATCAGTAATAAAATTAATTAATTCCTGATGAATAATTCGGCATTTTGCCAATATTGACTTTTATTTGAGAATAAAGTTAATTAAAATTTTTAAATTTTAGCAATTATTCAGCAAGAACTAATTAAGTATTTTGATTAGCTTTATAAATCATTATCCTATTTAATGCATCTATATAAGATTTAATACTAGCTTCTATAACATCAGTACTAATTGCACTACCCATTACCTCTAAGTCTTTATATTTTACTGTAATTTTTACAGAACCAATGGCATCTTTCCCGCTAGTAACTGCCTCAATATTATAATCTAAAAGCTCCACTTTCATTGAAGTTATATTATCTATTGCTTTAAAAGAAGCATCTACTGGCCCATCCCCATAAGCTGCGCTTTCCATAAAATTGCCGTTAACCTCAAGGCCTACAGTTGCTGTAGATTTAATACTTGAACCATTTATAACCTGATAATATTTTAATCTAAAAAATTCCTCAATTTCTCTTATTTCCTCATTTACTATAGCTTTTAAATCAGCATCTGAAATTTCACCCTTTCTTTCAGCAAGTTCTTTAAACTTTAAAAAAGCCTTTTCCACTTCGTTTTCTTTAAGTGAAAAACCTAACTCATTTATCCTTTTAATAAAAGCATGTCTGCCTGAATGTTTACCCAATAGTAGCCTTGTTGGCTGAGAACCAATATCTTCAGGTTTCATAATTTCATAAGTTGAAGGGTGTTTTAACATGCCATCTTGGTGAATTCCTGCTTCATGCGTAAAGACATTCTTACCGACTATTGGTTTATTTGGCGCAACTGAATAGCCTGTAAGATGTCGAACTAAGGTGCTAGTACGCATTATTTCCTTTAAATTTAAATCAGTATAAAAATTCAAATCTTTCTTTCTAGTATCAATTATCATTGCTATCTCTTCAAGTGCTGCATTTCCAGCTCTTTCCCCTATACCATTTACTGCAACTTCAATTTGTCTTGCGCCATGTTGAATTGCTAAAATTGAATTAGCAACTGCTAGTCCTAAATCATTATGACAATGAACACTAATTATAATATCCTCGATACCTTTAATATTTTGAATAAGATAATCTATTAAGCTTGCGTATTCTTCAGGTAAAGCATATCCTACAGTGTCAGGAACATTTAAAACTTTAGCTCCTGCTTTAATTGCAACCTCATACATCCTGCATAAAAAGTCTCTATCACTTCTTGTTGCATCCATAGCAGAGAATTCAACATTATCAGTATATTTTCGCGCTAGCTTTACAGCAGTTTCTGCAAGGTCTAATGCTTCTTGTCTTGTTTTTTTAAACTGATATTCAAGATGTATATCAGATGAAGATATAAATGTATGAATTACTGGATACTTTGCAAATTTTAATGCTTCACCAGCTGTATCAATATCCTTAGGAACTGCACGTGCTAATGCTGCAATCCTTTTATTTTTAATGGTTTTTGAAATTTCTACTACCGAATTAAAATCACTTTTTGACGAGATTGGAAATCCAGCTTCAATAATATCAACATTTAATCTATCTAATTGTTCAGCGAGCTGCAATTTTTGCCTTACATTTAAATGAATTCCAGGGGCTTGTTCACCATCTCTTAAAGTTGTATCAAATATATATATTTTTTCCATAATTTTTTACCTACTCTTCTTATTCTTCAAAATTTAAAAGTTTATAAGTTTACAACTTTTATATTTTTTAGTCCAGTCATTTTCTTAACTTCTTCTACCATTTCTGGCGTTAACGGAGAATCTATATTTAATCCCATAACTGCATCACCACCAATTTTTTTCCTTCCTACATGCATTGCAGCAATATTAATATTTAGTTTTCCAAATGCTGTTCCAATTTTACCAATTTGTCCTGGGATATCTTCATACCTCAAGAAAACCATGTGTTTTGAAGGAACCATATCAATTGCAAATTTATCTATTGAAATAAATCTTGGTTGATTTTTAATGCCAGTTACTGTACCAGATATTGAAAGTTCGCTATCTTTACCTTTACCATTTAATGTAATTAGGTTTATATAATCTTTTGATTGAAGACTTTTAACTTCTTTTATTTTAAGCCCGCTTTCTTCTGCAATAAGTGGAACATTTACGACATTTACATTGTCACTAGTATACCTGTTTAAAATTTTTACTAAAATCATATTTGTTAATATTTTAGTATCATATTCTGCAATTTTTCCATAATACCCAACTTCAATACTCTCAAGATTCCCTTCAAATAATCCACTAAATAAAGATCCCATACTTTCACAAAGTTCAAAAAACGGAGAAACAGCTTCCATAGATTCAGGGCTAATAGATGGCAGGTTAACTGCAAAGGTTGCCGGCTTACCTGAAAGCACAGCATCAACTTGTTCTGCTATCATCATTCCTGCCCTATCTTGAGCTTCGTCTGTAGACGCACCAAGATGCGGAGTGCAAACTACTTTATCTAGTTCAAAAAGTGGGGAATTTTGACAAGGTTCACTTTCAAAAACATCTAGAGCTGCACCACCAACTATCCCTTCTTTTATAGCTTCAGCTAAATCATTTTCAACAATAATTCCACCTCTAGCCGCATTTATTATAATTACTCCCCTTTTCATTTTTTTAAATTCTTCTTTATTAAACATGCCTAAAGTTTCCTTGTTTTTAGGCAAGTGAATAGTAATAAAATCAGCAACTTTATAAATATCCTCAAGTTTCTCGGCTCTTTCTATTCCTAATGATGAAAACTTTTCTTGCGCAGTAAACGGGTCATAAGCTATTACTTTCATACCAAGCCCTATTGCTTTTTTTGCAACCAGATATCCAATTTTGCCAAATCCTATAACCCCTAATATTTTGCCTTCAATTTCTGTACCTTTAAACTTTGATTTTTCCCATTTCCCAGATTTTGTTGAAAAATCTGCTTCAGGTATTTTTCTTGCAATTGCAAGCATAAGGCCAATTGTATGCTCAGCAACAGATACACTATTACTACCAGGTGCATTTACTACAATTATGCCTTTTTTTGTTGAAGCCTTTACATCAACATTATCAACACCAACTCCAGCTCGCCCAATAACCTCCAATTTTTCAGCTGCATTTATAATATCTTCAGTCATCTTTGTAGCACTTCTAATTATAATAGCATGATAATCTTTAATTATTTTTTTTAATTCTTCTGGTGAAATTCCTTTTTTAACATCTACAATATATTTTTCTTCCAGCATTTTTTTAGCATTTTCAGATATACCATCTGTTGCTATTATCTTTTTCATTTTTCTTCTACCTCTTTTATATTATTTAATTATTTTATGTTATTTAATAATTTAAGGCTTTTAAAGTTGCTTGCAATCTGTAATACTTTTTTATAACCTACAATATATACTATTACCTACAATATATATTATTTTATTATGTTACTTAACCTATTGAAGCAATATAATTTATCATATTTAAAACTTATCAAATTTATTGAATATGTATTGTATATTATCCTATTGTATTAGAACAAAAATAATAATTATTTTACATGAGTGTCGCCTTATAATTAATGAACATTAATTACTACATTTGCATATAATTATTTTCATAAAAAACTTTTTGAGCTTCTACTACTCCTGTTCCCAGCTCAAATTTCCAGCCTTGTTCTTTTAATGCAAATTCAAGTGCAGAAATTGCAGTAATAACATCAAAAATATTAACATATCCAAGGTGGCCAATTCTAAAAATTAATCCTTGAAGCTTTCCTTGACCGCCAGCTACTGTAACACCATACTTTAATCTCATTGTTTTTGTTAGAAGTTTTCCATCAATACTATCAGGAACTATAATTGATGTTACTGATACCCCTCTTTCAGATGGATTTTTAACCAAAAGTTCAAGACCAAGCTTTTCACACGCTCTTTGAACAGCAAGAGCATTAACTTTATGTCTTAAATAAACTTGCTCTTTACCTTCCTCAAAAAACATATCAAGAGCCTTATTCATTGCAACAATTATTGATATTGCAGGAGTCCAAGGAGTTTGAGGCGGATTTTTTTGCAGATATTTTTTAGCCGAAAGTAAGCAAAAATAAAATCGCGGAATATCAGATTTTTCAATAAAGCCCCAGGCTTTTTTACTTATACTTATAAAAGCTACACCAGTTGGCGCACTGAGTGCTTTTTGTGAACCCCCACAAACTATATCTAAATTCCATTCATCAACCTTTAACTCTGATGCACCCATTCCACTTATACTATCAACAATTAATATTGCAGGAGTTTTGCTAACAATCTTTCCAATAGATTCAATATCATTTATTACACCTGTTGAGGTCTCGCTATGCTGAACTAATACACCTTTAATGTCAGGATTTTGTGCAAGTAATTTTTCTATATCTTCTGGTTTTGCCGCAGTTCCCCACTCGTAATCCAAAGATAATAAATTTAAACCAAAAGTTTTACACATTTTTTTAAATCTTTCACCAAAATTGCCAACATTGACCACTAAAACTTTATCGCCTTTGCAAAACGCATTTGTAACTGCAGCTTCCATCGCACCAGTTCCTGAAGATGTTAAAATAAAAACATCATTTTCTGTTTCCATAAATTTTTTTAACTTATCTGTTACTTCAATAAAAATCTTTGAAAATTCAGGAGACCTATGATGCATTAAAGGCCTACCATGCTCCATAAGAACTTCATTAGATATTGGTACAGGACCTGGTGTCATTATATAACTTTTTTTCATTTTCTTTCCTTTCTAAAAGTTGCAATTATTGATTTTTAAATTTCAATTAAAATATATTAATAAAATTAAAACATAAAATTAAAACATAAAATTAAATTAAACATTAACTTTTGTTATTTTTTAAATCACTTTTTATAAAATAACTGGCTTATTTATTTACTTTAGACTTAATTATACTTACTTTTATTATACTTTTATATTATAGCTTGCTTATAAGTTTATTTTTTACTACCCCTTGTTATTGCAATCTTTCCAGTTCTAACAAGTTCAATTATTCCATAAGGTTTTAAAAGCTCTTCGATTCCCTTAATTTTCCTACTGGTACCTGTCATTTCAATAACCAAGCTTTTCTTTGCTACATCTACTATGCTTGCTCGAAAAATATTTGCAATTTCTAAAATTTCAGCTCTAGTA
>JACVJA010000042.1 GCA_015661035.1 Candidatus Calidifonticultor daggyaiensis
TTAAGAGCAAAAAATGAAGAAATACCTGTATGGAAAATTACAGATATTGGTATTGATCAAAAAGACTCAGGACTTGAAGGTTCTTTTACTCAGGTAGTTAAAGTATTCACACCACAACATGAATATAAAACTAAAATAATTGAGGGTTCACCTGATGAACAGGCTGAAGAACTATATAAAATTTTTAAAGATTTAAAAATATTATAATAAATTTAATCAAAATAATTCTTGAAAAATCAAGTAGTTAAAAAGGGGTAAGGTTGAAAATAATAGTAGATAAAAATACATGTACTGGCTGTAAACTTTGTAAAAGTGTTTGTTTATATGATGCAATTGAAATAATAGATAAAAAAGCAAAAATAGGCGAAAATTGTGTTTTTTGTGGAGCTTGTATTGATGTATGCAAATATAATTCAATTTCAATTCAAAGTGAAAACGAGATTAAAAAAGATTTTTCAGAATATAGTGGCGTATTGGTTTTTATAGAGCAAAACAATTCAGTTATTAGTGATGTTAGTTTTGAACTTTTAAGTGAAGGAAGGAGACTTGCAGACAAGTTACAAACTAATTTGTATGGCTTAATTATTGGTTATAATTTATCAGAAAGTATAAAAGAAATTTTTTTATATGGTGTAGATAAAGTTTTTATTGTAGATAATGAGGTATTTAAAAATAACATTGATGATATATTTTCTAAAGCATTTGCACAAATAGTCCAAAAACAAAAGCCTGATATTGTTTTAGGTGGTGCGACCAGTTTTGGCAGAAGTTTACTTCCAAAAGTTGCTGCAATATTAAAGACAGGTCTTACTGCAGACTGCACTTCTTTAGAAATTGATGAACAAAAAAAAGTTTTATTACAAACAAGGCCAACTTTTGGCGGTAATATACTTGCTACTATAATTACTAGAAATGCAAGACCTCAAATGGCAACAGTTAGACCTCATGTTATGGAAAAAAAGCCAATAAATAGACAAATACAAATAATTAGTGGTTTAGACAGTAACAAAGATGATATAAACCCATTATTGGAATACTCAGAAAAAATAGAATTTATCAATATAAATCCAGATAATTTTAAATCAAAATATAAATTAGTTTCAGTTGAAAAAGAAAAAGGCAAAAGTATTAATTTAACTGATTATGATATTATTGTATCAGGTGGTAGAGGTCTAGGCTGCAGCGAAAATTTTAAAATAATACAAGAATTAGCAGATTTGCTTGGTGGTGCAGTTGGGGCGTCACGTGCAGCAGTAGATTCAAATTGGATTTCTTATCCTCATCAAGTTGGTCAAACTGGAAAAACTGTAAATCCTAAAATATATTTTGCTTGTGGGATATCTGGGGCAATTCAACACATAGCTGGTATGCAAACATCTGATATTATTATTGCAATAAATAAAGATCCGAATGCCCCTATTTTTAAAATAGCAAATTATGGGATAGTAGGGGATTTGTTTGAAGTTATTCCTAAATTAATTAGCAGAATAAAAAGCAAAAAAAGCTTACTGTAACCTTTGATATTTGTAATTATTTAGGCTTATATTTTAGGCCCCTATATAATATTTTTATAATTATTAATAGTCTTAACTAATCTTAAAAAATATTAATTATGCTATAATAAAATAATAAGCTATAATTAAGTATAATAATATGTTTATTAGTACGCTTATATAAACAAATATGAAAACACAAAATAATATAAAAGATAAAGATAAATTAATACAAGATTTTAAAGAAATATGTAGAAGAAATAAGCTGAAAGTAACTCCGCAAAGAACAATAATTTATAATGAGTTGATTAGTTCAAAAGAACATCCAAGTGTTGAGATTTTATATAAAAAAGTAAAAGATAAACTCCCTGATATTTCTTTTGATACAGTATATAGAACTTTATTAACTTTTTATGAATTAGGATTAGCAAGGGTTGTGGAAGGTATTTGTAGCTCAAAAAGATATGAAGGAAATACACAAGATCACTATCATTTTATTTGTACTAACTGTGGCTCAGTTTACGATATAGAAGAAGTTAAGTATAGTTATGAAATACCCCAACTAATTAAACAAAAATATTCGCCAAAAAATGTTCGAATTATTTTTGAAGGTCTTTGTAGCGATTGTGCAAAAATTTAATGATTGTGCCAAAACTTAATATAGTCCAGTTATAACTTTTAGTCTTATAAAATAATTTAGTCATATAAAATAAGATAGAAAATTAATTTTTAAATTTTAAATGAAAAAAAGATATATAAAAAAAAATGAAGATAAAGATCTTTTAAGCCCTTCTAAAACAAAAAAACCTAGGTTTGTACATACCGATCCATGGAGAGTATTAAAAATCCAAAGTGAATTTGTAAAAGGTTTTGATACTTTAGCTGGTGTAGGACCATGTATTGCTTTTTTTGGTTCTGCTAGGCTTGGTGAAAGCGATAAATATTATAAGGAAGCAGAAAAGACAGCAGAACTTGTTGTAAAGCAAGGATTAGGTGTTATAACTGGAGGTGGCCCTGGTATTATGGAAGCAGCAAATAAAGGGGCATACAATGCAGGAGGATTATCTATTGGTTGCAATATAGATATTCCCTTTGAACAAGAAGCAAATAAATATCAAAATATTTCACTTGAATTTAGCTATTTTTTTGTAAGGAAAATGGTATTTGTAAAATATTCAGTTGGATATGTTATTTTTCCTGGTGGATTTGGAACTCTTGATGAATTATTCGAAGCCTTAACACTTGCTCAAACTGGAAAAATAGAGCATTTCCCTATAGCATTATTTGGAAAAGAATATTGGCTTGAGTTAGGCAAGTGGATTGATGAATGTTTGCTTGAAAAATTTTGCACTATAGATAAAGAAGATAAAGAACTTTATAAAATTGTTGATAGTCCTTTTGAAGCAGTAGAATATATAATACAAGAAATAAGAAAACATAGATTCATTAGAAATATTTAAAGTTTAATTGAGGAATAATAACTAGAAATATTTTATACTGTTTTTTATGGATCTAAAAATTGTATTTAAGTCATTTGTTTTATAGTAATATAAGTATTTACGTTCAAATAAATTTAAAATATCAGCTAAAAGCTTTTCCCTATTTATTTCATTATTAAAAATCTCTTTTAAAGTAGTTGCATTTTTTAAGTTTAAATATTTAAAATCTTTTATATCATTATTAACGTTTATTCCAATTCCAATAAAAATATAAAAAATATCATTAATTTTTTCAGATTCAGATAATATACCTGATAACTTATAATTATTAAAATAAATATCGTTAGGCCACTTAATATAAAATTTATTCAAATTTTCATTTGATTTTCTTTCTTTATAGATTATTTTTCTTATAATAGCTAAAATTGAAGAAGCGGCGATTAATGTTAATTTAGAAATTTTATTATAATCTATGCTATTAAAATTTTCCCCAATTTTAAAATTATTTTCTCCAATTTTGCAATTTAATATTATTGTAAACCATAAGCCGCCTGGTGGAGAAAACCAAACTTTTTGAAATCTTCCTCTAGATTTATACTGCTCTTCAGCAATTACTAAAGTACCATTATTAATATTACTTAAAATATTATTTAAATTGCTGTTTATATTTACATTGCTATTTATATTTGTACGGTCATTAATATTTAAATTGCTATTGATATTATTAAAAATTTCAATATGAGAACTATATAATGAGTTTTGAAACTTTATGAGATTAATTGCAAAGTCATTTGTTGAATTAACTTTTTTAAAATAAATTGATGTTTTTGCTAAAAAAGTTGTTTTTAAATAGCTGTAAAACTTATCAATTTTTAAGTATGTATTCATTTTTTTAAAAAATTTTATTTATTCAGGTTTTTAGTAATTAGTTTTTATGCTAATTATTTTTAGTTTTTTATTTTTTTAACTCTAATTTAATTTATTATTAATAACTTTATTTAATTTATATAACTTAATTTTTTTTATAAATTATTATATGTATTTTTTTGGAATATGAAACTATAAATTTATGTTGACGTCTAACAAAAAGACTAAAAAAGGTTAATTTTGACAATTAAGGAAAGGATTTTAAGGTGACTTTACTAAATAAAGAAGATATAAAAAAAATAATTCCTCATAGAGAGCCGTTTTTATTAATTGATGAAGTACTTGATCTAGTGCCGGGTAAAAAAATTACAGCTATAAAATATGTTAAAGAAGAAGAATATTATTTTAAAGGGCATTTTCCATCAAATCCTATTATGCCAGGTGTTTTAATTCTTGAAGCTATTGCCCAAGCAGGGGCAATTAGTGTATTAAGTCTTGAAGAAAACAAAGGTAAAATTGTGCTTTTTGCTGGAATTGATAAAGCCAGATTTAAAAAAATTGTAAAACCTTCTGATAAGCTTTACATTGAGGTTGAAATTACCGACTTTAGAAGAAATATTGGTAAAGCAAAAGGTACTGCAAAGGTCTTAAATGATATTGCATGTGTAGCTGAATCACTGTTTGCTGTGGCTTAAAAATATTTGTAATAATTATTTTTTATGAATTAATTTTAAAAAATAAGTAATAAATCAAGAAATTGAATTGTTAAAATTTTATAATCGAAAGGCTATAATTGAATACACAAAAAGATAATTTTAATATAAAGAATACAATTGATAACGGTTATGTTGAAAATGGAAATAATAAAAATGTGAATAAAATAGCTTTAGTTTTTCCAGGTCAAGGTTCACAATATAAAGGGATGGTAAAAGATTTTTTACTAAAAAATGAAAATTATTTATGGTATTTTAAACAAGCTCAAGATATATTAGGCGAAGACATTTTAGATGTAACAAATAATATTGATTCACAAAAAAACCTAAATACTACAAAATATGCACAAACATCTATATATACTTTAAGCTGTGCATTAAATGATTATTTGTTTAATGAATTAGGTTTAAATAAAAAAGATATATTTTTTGTTGCTGGACATAGTTTGGGTGATTACAGCGCATTATATAGTTGTAGCGCTTATGACTTTGTTGAAGGATTGGAAATAGTTGCCCATAGAGGCAAGATTATGTCTGAAGAAAGTGACAATTTAGGAATGGCAGCAATTATAGGTGCAGATTTTAATGATTTATGCAAAGTTTTGAGAAATTTTAAAGATAAAGTTTATATAGCTAATTATAATGATTATAATCAAATTGTTTTAAGTGGCTATAAGAAAGAACTTTTATTAATATTAGATGAAATTAAATTATTAAAAATTGGTAAGGCAATTCTTTTAAATGTTAAAACTGCATCTCATTGTCCTTTAATGCTGAAGGTTTCAGAAAAATTAAATAATTTTTTTATAGAGAAAAAAATTAAATTTAAAAAGTTAACAACAAGTTTTTTTTCTTCCACAAGTTTAAGTTTTATAGACAACAGGCAAGTTCAGGAAGTGCTTACTAGTCAGCTTATAAATCCAGTTAAATGGGTTAACACTATAGAAAAAGCATTAAGCATTGGAATTAATGTTTTTATTGAAGTTGGACCTTCAAAAGTTTTAACTAATTTAATAAGAAGAATTTGCGAAAAAAAACAAGAAAATAAGATATTAACTTTTTGTATGGATAATTTTGAAGAAATTGAAAGAATTAATGATTTTTTAAAAAATAACTATGGGTAAATTTAAAATAAAAGGGGATATTATGAAACATAATTTAAAACTCCAAGATAAAGTTTGTATAGTTACTGGGGGTGCAAGCGGTATTGGTAAAAAAATTTCTGAATATTTTTTAAATGAAGGAGCAATAGTAAATATAATTGATATAAATGAAGATGTTGCATTAAATACCATTAATGAATTTAAAAAAAAATTTAAGACTAAAAATATATTTTTTTATAAGGGAAGTGTTACTGAAGAAAATTTAATTGAAAATATAATCGATAGCATTATAAAAACTCACAATAAAATCGACATTTTAGTAAATAATGCAGGAATTACGTCAGACAATTTAGTATTAAGAATGAGTCTTGAGCAATTTAAGAAGGTGATAGACATTAATTTAGTTGGGGCATTTATTTGTTCAAAATATGTCTTAAAATATATGTTTAAAAATAAAAGTGGTAAAATCATAAATATCTCATCAATTGTTGGTCTTCATGGAAATGCAGGCCAAAGTAATTATGCTGCATCAAAAGCAGGCTTAATTGGTTTAACAAAAGCTCTTGCTAAAGAATTTTCAAGCAGAAATATTACAGTAAATGCAATTGCTCCAGGGTATATTGAAACAGAAATGACTCAAAAGCTTCCTCAAGATATAAAATCAAAACTTATTGATGCAATTCCTTCAGGTAAACTTGGGTTGCCTGAAGATGTTGCAAAAGCTGCACTATTTTTAGCTAGTGATGATTCAGATTATATAACTGGTACTGTTTTAAGTGTAGACGGAGGAATGGGAATTTAATTTTTTTATAATTTAAAATATAAAATAATGTTATTTAAAATAAATTAGCTAGAAGGAAATAAAATTGAGTGTTACAAAGTCTAATAGCTCATCAATGTTGTTAAAAAATTTAGTATCAGAAAATAATTTTAAAAAGGATAATAACAATAAGAATAATTTGGGTAAAAGAGTAGTAGTTACTGGTTTAGGTGTTGTATCATCTGTTGGTATTGGCATTAAAGATTTTTGGCAAAACATAATTAACGGTGTGTCTGGTGTAAGCTTTATAGATTCTTTTGATGTTTCAAAGCATGAATCAAAAATTGCAGCTCAAATTAAAAATTTTAACCCTAGTGATTTTATGGATTTTAAGGCAGCAAAAAGAATGGATAGATTTTCTCAATTTGCAGTTGCTGCAACTCTTCTTGCGTTAAAGGATGCAAATTTAAAAATTGATAAAAGTAACGAAAACGAAGTAGGAGTTTTTATAGGGAGTGGAATTGGCGGACTTTTGACTTTAGAAGCACAGCATAAAGTCTTGCTAGAAAGAGGTGCAGATAGAGTAAGTCCATTTTTAATACCTATGATTATTTGTAATATGGCTTCAGCTCAAGCATCAATATTTTCTGGTGCTAAAGGTCCTGTTAGCACTGTTACAACTGCATGCGCAGCAGCATCAAACTCAATAGGGGATGCTTTTGAAGTTATAAAAAGAGGAGCTGCAAAAGTAATGATTACAGGCGGAAGCGAAGCTGCAATTACACCTTTAGGTATGGCTGGATTTTCAAATATGAATGCAATGTCTAAGAGGAATAATGAGCCTCAGAAAGCCTCAAGACCATTTGATATTGATAGAGATGGTTTTGTAATGGGTGAAGGGGCAGGCGTTTTAATAATTGAAGAATTGGGATATGCAATTTCAAGAGGTGCAAATATTTATGCAGAAATATTTGGCTATGGCATGAGTGGTGAAGCTTATCATATGACAGCACTAGAAGAGTCCGGGGAAAATGTTGTAAGATGTATTAATAACTGTTTAAAAGAAGGTAATGTTGAACATAGTGAAATTGATTATTTGAATGCACATGGTACATCAACCCCTTTAAATGATATTGTGGAAAGTATAGCTATTAGAAAATGTTTTGGTGAATATGCTGGTAAATTAAATGTAAGCTCAACTAAATCTATGCATGGACATTGTTTAGGAGCAGCAGGAGCTATTGAGGCAATTGCTACTATTCTTGCTATTAAAAATGACCAAATTCCTCCGACCATTAACTTAGAAAAGCCAGATCCACAATGCGGCCAATTAAATTTTACACCTAATAAAAGTGTTAAAAAGACAATTAATTTTGCTTTGTCAAATTCTATGGGTTTTGGTGGACACAATGTAACACTTGGGTTTAAAAAATTTTTTGAATAGTCAATATAATTTAGATAAAAAATGATTTTTAAATGAAAAATAATGGAAAAAAATAGTGATATTGAAATAATAAATTGTAAAAATTGCAAAAAAGATTTAAATAAGGATATCTTTATTTCAAATTTAAACGTCTGTCCTGAATGCAATTTTCATGATTATATTGATGCAAGAAGAAGAATAGAAAGTGTCGTTGATTCTGCAAGTTTTGTAGAATTTTCTGAGGAAATTTCTTCTTATGATTTTTTGAATTTTTATGATTTAAAATCTTATGAAGAAAGGCTTTATGAGGCTAGATTAAAAACAGGTCTTAATGAGGCAATAGTAACTGGTAATGCAAAAATTGGAGGTTTTAATATAACGCTTGCTGTTTTGGATTTTGGTTTTTTAGGTGGGAGCATGGGTAGTGTAGTTGGAGAAAAAATTAAAAGGGCTGTTGAGAACAGCATTAAAAAAAATATACCTTTAATAATTTTTAGTGCTTCTGGCGGGGCAAGGATGCAGGAAGGTATAATTTCTTTAATGCAAATGGCTAAAACAGTTTCGAGCATTAACAGATTAAAAGAAAATTTTATTCCATATTTTTGTATTATTACAAACCCTACAACTGGTGGTGTTAGTGCAAGCTTTGTTACCATTGCTGATATAATTATTTCTGAACCTGGAGCACTTTTTTGTTTTGCCGGTCCAAGGGTAGTTGAGCAAACTATTAAGAAGAAAATACCTCTGGATTTTGGACTAGCTGAAAGAAATTTAAAAAATGGTCAAATTGATCTAATAGTACAAAGAAAAGATTTAAAGCTTACTTTAACAAATTTATTAGATTTATTTTTAAACAGAGATTTTTAATAAATCATTTTGTAATTATTTAGTTATATTTTAAACAAATAATAATGGAAATAGAAAAATTAAAAAATTTACCAAAATCTTTTTTAAAAGAGGCACTAGGATCTCTTTTTAAAATTGAAAAACTCAAAAAAATAGAAAAGATTTCTGGTGTAAGTTTTACTGAGGCACAAAAAAAGCTTGATAAACAGATTGAAAATTATAAAAAAATTGAAAAAGAGTCATCGAAAATTTGGAAAATAGTTGAACTTTCAAGAAATGAAAAAAGACCGCAAACACAAGATTATATTAATGGTATTTTTAGTAATTTTATCGAATTATCAGGTGATAGGCTTTCTTTGGATGACGAGTCAATTATTG
>JACVJA010000043.1 GCA_015661035.1 Candidatus Calidifonticultor daggyaiensis
AACTCGAAAAAAATGACAAATTAAGAAAATTTATTACAAAAGGAATTAAGGTTGTAGTGGTTGATGATTTAGACGAAATAAACAAAGCTTCTGCAAAAATAATTAATTTAATTTCAGATAATAATTGTATATTTTTTGGTAATGATAATGAAAGCGTTTTTGCTTTTAGGGGTTCAAAGTCAAATTATTTCACTGAAGTGATGGACAAATTAAAAAAGAATAAAGGCAGCAATATTTTTATTTTAAAAAATAATTTTAGAAATAATTTTTTAATTAATGAACTGTGCAACAGTTTTATAAGTTTAAATAAAATAAAAAATAAAGAGGATTTATTTTTAAGTATAAAAAAAGAATTTAATAATGATTATAATGCTAGCCTTTCTAAAAATGTAGAAGTAAAAGAATTTCATAATGTAATTGATGAAATAAGCTTTATTTGTTTTCAAATAAAAAGTTTAATTATTATAGAGAAAATAAAACCAGAAAATATTTGTATATTAATTAAAGGATTAGGGTATAAAAATAAGTTATTAGAAAATTTACTGGGTGCAAAAAAAATACCTTTTATCAGGCGGGGCACAAGAACAGTATTTGATAATGTTATTATTCAATACTTATTAAATATTTCTAGACTAATTGTTTTAGTAAATAAGCTGAAAACTTTAGAAAGCTGTCAAGATATTGATTATTTGCAAATAGAAAAAGAAATAGATAATACTTTAATTACAATTTTTACATCGGGTGTTTTAAAAATTAATATAGTTTTTATTTTAAGCTTATTAAAAAATGAAAAAAAATTTTATAAAGATGGTGGTATTGAAATATCAATAACCGAAGGAGAAAAAAATAAAAATAATTTAAGGATATGGAAAAAATTAACAAGTATTTTTTCTAGTGGCATTAAAACCAAACATATAGAAATAGACGATTTTAAAGTAAACAGCATGTATTTTGATTATAATAATAAAGAAGAATTACAAACTTTAAGTGATTTTGTTTTTGCTATAGAGGAAAAAATATCTTTTTTAGATAAAGATAATAAAAAAACAGTTTATGATATTTTATTAAATATAATTTCAGATAAAAGATTTAGAATAATAAATAACTTTCCATTAATACAATCGTCTATAAAAAGTAAAAATTTTGAGTCTAATAATTTAACAAGTATATTTAAAATTCTTGGAGACTTTTTAAATACTGCAAAAAATTTTTCTGATCAAATTTTACAACAAAATAGTATTGAACTAAGTAAAATTGAAAATCAAAAAAGCCATTTAGAATTATTTTTAAATTATCTTGATGGTCTTTTTAATATTTCTTTTACAGAAGAGATAGAAGAAAGTGTAAAAGAAGTTTCTACACCAGGTCATGTAAATATTTTGAGTTTTCATCAAAGTAAAGGTCTTGAATTTGATGCTGTCTTTATCCCGTTTTTAAATAAAAATTATTTACCTACTCCTTTTAAAAATATGCAACTTTATGATTTACAAATTTTTAATTTAATTAATGGTGTAAAAAAAATTTCATCTGATATATTAGAAGATTTGCATTTTGAACAAGAAAGAAATTTATTATATGTTGGACTATCAAGGGCTAAAAATTATCTGTATATAACTTCAAGCTTATCCGAAGAAAAGTCAGTTTTTTTTGAAGAAATAGATTTAATATTAAAAAGCATAATTAAAGAAAACAAAAAAAATTTCTATTCTTTAAGTAGTAGTAGTAAAGATTATAGTAATTATAATATTGGTTGTTCTCCCAAAGATAATTTAACTAAGAATAATTATAAAGAATCTAATAAAAATTTGTATAACCAAGAATTCTTTAATAAAAAAGAATTGAAAAAAATTATAAAGGTTAATAAAGAAGAGCTTGATAAATTAAAAATTAATTATTTAATTGACAATAAGTGGATAGCAAGAAAAAGGGCAATAGTAGGTTTATATAGAAAGATTAATGGTAAGCCTGTAAATCTTATAAACTTTTTATTTGTTATTTCTTTTTTAAAAGTTTTTTATCCACCCTCAAGTTGGTGGTTAAATATTGAAAAAACAAAAAACAATTTTAATCCCTATAAGTTTTATAATGATGCATACTCATATTCTTCTTTGTCAACTTATATAAACTGCCCAGTTAAATATAAATATAAGTATTATTTTAAGATAAAAGAGCCTCAAACAACAGCAGTGCTTATTGGAAAGATTTATCATGATATATTATACAAGTTTTATAGTTTAAGCAATTGGAAAGGTGCAGCATTGCAAGATCTTATAAATATTATTTTAAGTGTAATAGATAAATATGAATTTGATCTAAAGCCATTAAAAAAAGAAATAACTGATAAAGCAATAGAAATTTTTAAAAGTTTTTTTAATATTTTTGTTATAAATAAAGATTATTCAATTTTATCTGAAGTAAATTTTGAATTTAAATTAAAAGATGATTTAATTAAAGGAAGAATTGACCAAATAAAGTTTTTTAATGAATATGAAGCGCAGCTAATAGATTTTAAATCCACAAAAAAGAATTTATTAAGTAATAATATCTTAGATAATTTACAGCTGCCTTTATATAATCTTGCAACAAATCTTTCTAAAGATCTAGATTTACTAAAAGGAAAAAAAATTACTTTAAAGTATATTTACTTGACAGAAGAATGCTATGAACAAAATTTCCCTTTTCTAGAAGCGTTAGATTATAAAAAAATAATTAGAATTATTAATGATGTAATAAAGCTAGTAAAAAAAGAGAAATTTATATTAAAACCTGTAAAAAGCTATGAATGTAAAGATTGTGTTTTTAAGTTAAATTGTAAAATAGAATAACTTTAAATTGTAAGATAGAATAATTGTTAAAGTAACTAAAATTTTATAACAATAAAATACACAAGTTTAACTGTATGAGGTTAACAGGATTTTTATAAGAAGGTTTAGCTGGGAAATGATTGAACTAACAAAAAATCAAAAAGAAATAATTTTAGACGACTCAAAAGTTAAAAGAGTTATATCATGTGCAGGTTCTGGTAAAACAACAGTTATAATTAGCAATATTGCTTATTTAATTGATAATGATATATGTAAACCTTTTGAAATTTTAGCTATTACATTTACTAAGAATGCTGCTGAAAATATGCGTTTGAGGATAAGAAATCTCACAACAAAAAGGGAAAACTACGAAAAAATAAATATTTATACTTTTAACTCTTTTGGAAATTTAATAATTTCAGAAAATAGCTTTTTATTAGGTTATGGTAAAGATTATAAATTAATTAATATCCCTAAATCCTGGCAAATTTTGTATGAAATTGTTAAAGATTTTAATTTTTTAAATATCAAGATTGGCAAAGACCCAGCAAAATTTATAAATGATTTATTAAAATACATTTGGGATTTAAAAAGTAATCTGATTACAATAAACCAATTAAAGAATTACTGCAATAATTATTCTCAATTATCTTATTTTAAAAATTATAAAAGTAAAGCATTGCTTAAAGATGAATTAGAAATTTTAAATTATCAAAATGAATTAATTTTAATCTATGAGAATTATGAAGATATCAAAAAAGCAAATAATTTAATTGATTATCATGACCATGTTTTTTTACCTTACCAGCTTTTAAGCCAAAATAACAAAATTAGACAGGCGTACTCTAAAAGGTATAAATATATTTTTATTGATGAATACCAAGATACAGATGTTGCCCAGGGTTATTTAATATCACTGCTTTTTAATCCAAATTTTAATTATATAACTATAGTTGGCGATGATGACCAAAGTATTTATTCTTTTAGAGGTGCATGTGTAGAAAATATTCTGAATTTTCATAATTGGGAAGTTTTTTCAAATGTTAATGTAAAAGATTTTTATATTACTGAAAACTTTAGATCTGGAAAAAAAATAATTTCTTCTATTAACAAAATTATTAGTAATAATTTAAAAAGATTTCAAAAAAAATTAGAGTGTTCAGATAATGATAAATTTTCAAGTGTATTTTTGGGTATTTATAATACGCCTCAGGAAGAAGCGAAAGAAATTGCCAATAAAATTAATTATTTAATACAGAGCGGCGTAAGGCTTAAGGATATAGCAATTTTTTTAAGACGAAAGAAATTTAATTATATTTTAAAAGAACTAGAAAATAGGAATATTAAATATGAGGTTATAAGTAGCAAAGGTTTTTTTTATGAAGAAGAAGTTTTGTTTTTAATATCTTGGTTAATAATAATTGATGATATAAGAAATGAACAACATTTATTAAACTTACTCCAGTCTAAAAAATATAATTTATCTGATAGGGATATATTTTTTTTAAAGAATTATAATATAATTAAAGATTGTTTTTTTAGCCCAGATCAGTCTTATAATAATAATTTAATAGATTCTTTAATAGTTCATAATCAAAATAAATTTCTTTCAAAAGAATCCCATAAAAGAATAAGTGAATTTTTAGAAGAGCTAGAATATTATTTAAAACAAGCATCTTTTCTTAAATTAAGTGAACTAATAAATCTAATATTTCATCATTCTGGGCTTTATGATGAATTAAAATCAGATTTTTCTAGAAGCGTTAAAAATAAAATAAGAAACATTGAAATGTTAATAAAAATTAGCCAAGATTTTGAGCTAAACCAAAATAAGCCCAATCTGAATAGTTTTATTTTATATTTAAAAGAAGTTGCCAAAACTTCTGATGAGGACCCGGAAACAATTTATTATTCAAATTTAAATACTGTAAAAATAATGAGTATACATGCGGCAAAAGGTTTGGAATTTGATGTTGTATTCATGCCGATGCTAAGAAAAAATGAATTTTTATCTAAGTCTAGTTCAAAAAAATTTAATATTCCTTCTTATTTAAGGAAAGATAAAAAAATTTATTCTGAAAAACCGTTTTATACAAATAAAAATGATTTCGACAAAGATTTAAAAAAAATAAATATTGAAGAAGAAAGAAGAATTTTTTATGTAGGTTGCAGCAGGGCAAAAAATATTTTGTTCTTATCATTTTGTAAATATGATTCTTTAGATTCCACAAACTTTAAAGAAAATGTTAAGGTGCTGAATATTAAAAAAAGCAACATTACAAGTGTGCATACTAAAAGAGAAAATATTATTAAATTTGACAACAGTATGACTGATAAAAATAATGAGGGTATGGATTATAAAAATAATAAGGAGGATGAAAAATATAATAAGGAATTTGTTGATATAAATAATAAAGAATTTGAGATTCTGCCATTTATAGATGAACTGTTAACAAGTTCTGAAAAAAATGAGATTATACCAATAAATAAACAAGCATTTAATTATATTAATAATCTGAATTTTAAAAAGGATAAAAACTATATATTTGATATAAAGATTTTTGAAAATAAATTAAAAGATTTCATTAATTATAAAATATCATTAAACAAAATTCCTCAACCCAATAAAATTGTTAATCATAATAATGAACCATATTATTATAATTGCCAATATAAATTTAATGACCAATATAAATTCAACAATAAAAAAAATATACCAGAATTTAACATTCTAAAATTTAAAAAATCTTTAGATTTTCTGGACCAGATAAAAAAAATAAATAAAGAATTTAGCAGTTTTATAAAAGAAAATTTTAATGGAATGGAAAATAAAACTTTTCTAAAAAATTTGAGCAAGATTTTTAATTCTAGAGATTTTTTAAAAATTAATATTTTGCAAGAAAGGCACAACTTCTCTTTATCTGAGCTTCTCACATTCATTAATTGCCCATTAAAATATTTATGGCAATATTATTATAATTTTCCTGAACCTGAAAGTAAAAAAATTCATTTAGGAAAAATTGTTCATGATTATATAAACAAATCAACTTTAATACAATTTTCAAAGTTTAGAAATTTAAATTTGCTAGAAGATAAAAGTTTAGCAAATGATAAAAATAATAATAATAATAATAATAATAATGATAATAATGATAATGATTCTAATGTTAATATCAACATCCAAGAGAGTAATGATATTTTAAGCTATGATAACAGATGCGGTTTTGTTAACATCAAAAATCAATATAATGATTTACAATATTTAGAATATTTTTTAGAGCAAATACCTAAAAGCACTGAAAAAGAAAAAGTATTAAGATATTTAAATGTTTATTTTAATAGTATATTTTTTGACTTTAAAGAAGTTTTAAATATATATACAGAACAATTAGCTTATTGGAAATTAAAAAATTTTATAATTAATTGTCAGTTTGACAGAATTGATTTTTTAAGTAATAAAACTTTAAGAATTATAGATTTTAAAGTAGCAAGAATCTCAAATGACATCAATTACAAATATCAATTAATTGCATACACAGGAGCTTGTGTTGATATATTTTCAATAAATTTAAAAAAAATAAAATCGTATTTGTTTTTTTTAGAAGATGAAAAATATATTAAAGAAAATTTTACAATAGATGATATTAATTTATTAAAACATAATTTAATTAATGCTGCTAAAAAAATAAATATACTGGATTTTAATATTGAAAATACTATACCATTAAAATGCAAAAAAAGCTGCAGTTACAAACTTTTATGCAATGCGTTTTTTTAATACTAAATTCATACTAAATAATAAATAATATGAAATTAGCAGAAAACTTTTTTAACCCTATTATTTGACTGGTGTACACCAGGAACTATATTTTTGGATTTTATTTTTGACTAGTTTAAAATAATAGTCTTGAAGGACTTTTGTAATTTCTCCAACATTACCGTCGCCGATTATTCTTTTATCAACAGTACCAATTGGAGATATTTGTGCACCTGTACCGCAAAAGAAAAGCTCATCAGCGGTATAAAGCTCAGTTCTATCAATTGAGCGTTCAATAGTTTTAATCCCAAGTTCATTTTGAGCAATTTTAATAACTGTATCTCTAGTAATTCCTTCTAAAATATCATCTGTAACAGGTGGAGTAATTAAAACTTTATCTTTTACCATAAATAAGTTCATTGCACTGCCTTCACTTACATGTTGGCCGTCATTAGTCAAAACTATGGCTTCATCATAGCCATTAAGAAGGGCTTCGGTTTTTTGAATTGCAGAATTTACATAAGAACCAGAAATTTTTGCTCTTGGGGGCAGACAATTATCAGATAATCTATTCCAAGACGATATGCATACATTTATAGGTTTATCAGTTTCCAAATATTTTCCAAGAGGTATAGTATAAATAAAAATATCTTGTTCTATTCCTGTAAGTTTTGGTCCAATTTTTAATCCACTATTATATGCAAAAGGTCTAATATAACAGTCTTCTTTATAATCTTCTTTTTTTAACAGCTCCAAAGTAATTTTACATAATTCGCTTATTGAATAATTAATTTTAATCATTAAAATATTTGAATTTTTAAACAACCTTTTATAATGGTCTTCCATTCTAAAGACATAACAATAATTATCTTCTTCGTTATAATAACTTCTTATTCCTTCAAAAATTGCTAAACCATATTGAAGAGCACTTGTCCTAATATCTATTTTTGCTTTTGAGATTGGAATTATAGAACCTTGGAAAAAAGCATATTTAGGATGTTCATTTTTACTTTTCATTTAATTTCCTTATCCCCAATTCTTAATAAAATTTATTTTATTTTAAATAATTTTTATTTTATTTCAATAAACTAAGACAAAAATTTAACCCATTAAAATTATAAGCATTAAGTGATTTATTAAAATAATTAACCGAAAGTTTTAGTTTAAACTTTCGGTTAATATTAAAGATATTTAAAAAGACTTTAAAGACAAAGACAATAATATTTGATTGTTTTAATCCTATAGATTCAATTAGTTAATTTTTATATTTATTTTTAACTACTTGTTTTATTTACCTTATACTTATTTTTGGCTATTTTTTAGATAATTTTTGTTTTAAAAATTATTGCTGTAAAAATTTAATATATTTAAAGTAAAATATTAAATTTTAAAGCTTAATAATAAAAATCTAATATAATCTAATATTAAATTAGTTATATCTTTTCTATATTTTTTATTTGTCATTTTTTGATTTGATTTTAAATACTTTTGTTCCGCATTTAGAACATGTACCATTAATAGCAGTTCTGCCGTTTTTCATTGTAACTTCTTTAGGGTCTTTAACTTCAACTTTGGTTTTACATTTTACACAATAAGCTTGCATTTTCCCTCCTTAAAGGATTTAAAGATATTAATGAATTATATTTTTATATTCTATATTAAAATTAAAAAAAATAAAGGAATTTAAATTTTTTTTATTTTTTTACAAATTAATTACTAAATTAACTTTTTAGAAAAGTTAAGGTATATTATAATTTTAAATTATGAGTATTTTAAGAGAGATTAAAATAATTAAAAATAAAAATTTTTATTATAACAACCTTTACTATGATTATATTTTTAATTTTAGCAAATTAAAAGATCATTTTTTTTATGACTATAATAATTTATCTGGTTTTTTTAAACATGCAGAATATATTTGTTCGAATTACTCTAATAAGATTAGATTAGAAATAGCAGATGCTTTAATTGATTATAATAAATACTGTAAATGCTCTAATGAAACTTTAAAAAATTTAGAGGATTTTAAAAATGGTTGTCTAGTAGTTACTGGAGGACAGCAGCCTAGTATTTTTACTGGTCCAGTATTTATAATTTATAAGATAATTTCAACCATAAAATTAAGCTATGAATTATCAGAGCTTTTAAAAATTAAAGTGATACCAGTTTTTTGGAATGCATCCGATGACAGTAACATCTTATCTATTAATAAAGCGTACTTTATCGAGAAAAATGAATTAAAAAAAATTGAATTTAAAGGAATTGATGAAAAAAGGTTTTCAGATATTTTTTTGGAATATAGTTATTTAATTAGTAAAATTGAAGAAATGCTTTCTATACTTGATGGTTCTAGATATACAGAAGAAATAAAAAATTTTTTTAATGAACTGTCTAATAATTTTAAAAAAAATAATTTAAAAAATG
>JACVJA010000044.1 GCA_015661035.1 Candidatus Calidifonticultor daggyaiensis
AATATGCTTAATTTAAAGGCAGACTCTAATAAAGCTTAGAGCTAGGTTTAAGCAAGGTTTTTTATTATTTTATTTTACATTACAACTTTTAATATTACCTTTAATACTTATTAAAAAGTTTCTGCTTAAAAATATAGCTTGCTTTATTAAATAATATAGTTTAATTTATTCTTCAAATTATTAAATTATATAGTTTGCCTTAAAAGTTTATTTAATGTTTTTATATTAAGAATTTAAGAAATAATAGGTGGAAATTATTAGGTTTTAATAAATTAAATTAAAAATAAAATTGATATAATGGTTGTCTTTTTAGCTTATATGTAGTCTTTTAAAATTTTTATCTTATAAGACATAACAACCTCCAAATACTTCTTATTTAATTAATGAAATCTGCTTGTTTTTATGAATTATGTACTGTTTCATATTAATATAAAAATTTTAAAGAAAAATTTTATCAATAAGTCAAATCAACAACAAAGAGAAAGGTAAAAAATGAACAAAAAACTATACGTTGGAAATCTAGAGTATTCAACTACTGAAGACGAACTAGCTGCTCTATTTGCTGACTTTGGAGCAGTTACTAGCGCAAGAGTAATTAACGGTGCTGATGGAAGACCAAGAGGCTTTGGTTTTGTGGAAATGGAAACAGAAGAATCAGCAAAAAATGCTATGGAAAAATTAAATCAGTCTTCTTTTAAAAACAGAACTATTGTAGTAAATGAAGCAAAAGAAATGAAAAACAGAAACTTCCAAAGGCAAAACAGGAATTCAAACTACGATAGAAGACCAAAAGATGACCTTAATTCAAAATTAAGAGAATTAAGAAAAAAATTTAGTTAAAAAATAAAAATTATAAAAGTTATTAAAAGTAACCTGTATTTATTGTATTTATTAAGTATTGAGCAAATAATTTTATAAAATAATTAATTAATACAATTAAAAGAAATACAGTTTAAATAACTTGCAATAACTAACAATTTTTTATAGAAATAATATTGAGCAGGTTTTATACTGCAGGAAAGACAGGTAAGTATCTTATACTTTTTCTAGGCTGAGCCATCATATTTTCAACAGTTTCTTTCCATTTTAAGTAATGTTGTGTTTGCTTATGCTTTGAGATAGCACTTTCATCTTTATATATCTCTACAAGTAAAAAGTTATTTGGCTCATCTTCCTGCTGTATAAAATCAAATCTTAAGATTCCAGGCTCGTTTATGCTATTTTTAGCATTTTCTATTGTTGCTTTTTTAAAATCTTCAATATAATTTTTTTTAACTGTTGCATAAACATTTACTATTATCACAACTTACCTTCCTTTAAAGTATAAATAATGCTTTTTAAATAATAATTTATCTTGATTTTATCACGAAAAAGAAAGTGTTAAAACATCAAATTAATTAGTTAAAAATTTGTTTTTTGGATTTAAAAGTGGTGCCCGAGGTCAGAATCGAACTGACACGAGGAAAATCCTCAACGGATTTTAAGTCCGTTGCGTCTACCTATTCCGCCACTCGGGCATAAAATAAAAATCAACATCCAAAATAAAAAAAACAAAACTTTTCTAAAAATATTTCTATAAAAACCCAAATAAAATAAAGGCTTTTTTATTTTACCAAATTTAAAAAATGCTGTAAATAATCCCGTCAAGAATATCGCTTTGACTTACAAAAATTTTTTTAATTCTAAGGTGATTCATAATATTAATTAATATCTGTGTTCCGCCAATAATAATATCTGCCCTTTTTTTTTCAAGACCCGCTATTTTTTTTCTATCTCCAAGATTCATAGAACAAAGCTTTTTTTGTATATTTAGTATATTATCATAATTCAAGCAATATCCATGTATTTTATCTCTATTATATCTTTTTAAATTTAAATCAATCATTGCAAGAGTTGATATTGTTCCAGCTAAGCCAACAACAAATAGAAAATCATATTTTTTTATATTATTTAAAGTTAATAAAAGTTCATCATTAATAAATTTAGAAATCTGAAAAACTTGAAATGAATTTGGCTTATTAGAATTTAAAAACTTTTCTGAAACCACAACAGAACCTATTGGTATACTAAAAATATTTAAAATTTCTCCATTTAAATTTCCAATAATAAATTCAGTACTACCTCCACCAATATCCAAAACAAGTACTAAGCTATTTTTAATTTTTTTGGTATTCTTGCAAAGTTCGAAAGTCTTATAATCCTCTGTAATTTTAATTTTGTTCTGGTTTATATGATGACTTGTTTTTACTTTATTTTTTATGGATATATTTTCTAATATTAAACCTTTATAAGCTCCTAAAAAACTTAGTCTTGCTTCCTCTTGTCCACTAATTACATCAATCTTTATATTAAGTTTGTTATAAACGTATTCAGTAAACCAGCTGCTGTTTTTGGCATCTCTTAAAATTCTGGTACCAACTGCTCTAAATTTGACAACATTATAAGTACTCATTATTTTCAAATATTTTTCTAATACTTTAATTGTATTTTCAGCAGATTCAATCGTTATCTTATTTTCTTTTCCTAAATTTTTACCAAGCCTTGTTATTTGAGTCTTTCTAATTAAAGGAGTAATTCTTTGGTTTTTTTGGTCTTTGTTAAAGGATAAAGAATACTTACAAATCAATAACCTTGTTGAATTGGTTCCAATATCAAGAGCTGCTAAAATCATCTGTCTTTAATTTCTATATAATAAAAAACTTTTATATTTTGCCATAAATCATTTTCTTTATATTTAAAAGAGCTTAAATCTTTATTTTGCAATTCATTAGCTTCTTTTAAATTTTTCGCATCATTATTAATGTCAAAATTTGTGTTTTCATTAGAAAAAGATTCAATAATATCATTATTTATCTCTTCATTAAAACCTTGGCTGCTTTCATTTAAGTTAAATAAATAATTTGTTTGGCCAGGTTTTGTCATATTAAATTGTTTTACTGCTTCATTCTCTAAAACTTTTTCATTATATAAAGATTTTTCTTCAGCTAACAACTCAATATTTTTTTTCCTTTCATAATCCAATTTAGATTCAAGCTCAAGTAATTTTTCCTTGCTTTTTATAATATTTACAATCTGGTTTAAAGAAGCTAGAACTGAAGCAACTATAAATATTATAAAAATAATTATAAAAATATTAAATTTTGCTTTCTTTGAAAGACCCCCAATTTCTTTAACTTTTTTGCTCATACCCCTCTTTATTTTCTTTACTAATAACTTAATTATAGTTCCTAATTATAGTTAAGTCAGTCTTCTTTTATTTTCTTTTTAGCTAGTTCCCAAATTTCATCTTTTTTATTAATTGATAAATTCTTAAAATCTAAATTATTATCTTCAGAATATTCCTGCATATAATTAAACCTTTTAATAAACTTTTTACAAGTTTTTTTAAGACTCTCTTCAGCATCTATTTTTAAGTGCCTGCATAAATTTACAATACTAAAAAGCAAATCACCAATTTCCTCAGATAATTTATCAATTTTTGTTTTATCTTGAATTTTATTTTTATCAATTTGAATATTATCAGCAATATTTCTAGGATTAACTATACAAAAAGTTTCTTCATATGCTTTTTTTAACTCTTTTACCTCTTCTTCTATTTTTTTTAGTATATCATTAGTATCGGGCCAATCAAAATCAAGTCTAGACGCCCGATTTTGTATTTCGTGAGCATAATGAAGTGCTGGAAGCATTTTAGGGATATTATAAAAAATAGACTGGCTGTCACTTAAATCCTCGCTGAAATTATTACTTTTTATTTTATTACTATTATATTTTAATTTTCTTTCTTCTTTCTTAATTTGCTCCCAGTTTTTTAATATATCTTTAGAATCACTGACTTTTATATCTTTAAAAACATGTGGGTGACGTCTTATGAGTTTTTTTATAATTGTTTTTAAAACATCATTAATATTAAAATTATTTTGTTCTTTTGCTATCTGGCTATGAAATACAACCTGAAGCAAAATATCACCTATTTCTTCTTTTAAATCTTCAAAATTTTCCTCTTCAATAGACTCTGCAGCTTCATACGCTTCTTCAATTAGATTCCTTTTTATTGATTGATGAGTTTGTTCTTTATCCCAAATGCAGCCACTTTTAGAACGAAGCTTCTCCATAATATTTAAAAGAATTTTAAATAATACACTTGAATCATTAATATTCTCAATATCACCAATATTAATAATATAGTTACATCTACTAATATTTTTAATACTTTTTATCTCAATAAAATTATTATTTATTTCTTTCATCCCTTTAACTATACACTTTATTTAAAAAACTATTATATTTTTTATAGCATCTTTATTTACTGTCTGTATTGCTTGTTTTATCTAAATCTTCTGTAATGCTTGTATTGCTTGTATTGCTCTTATCATCCGAATTCTTTAAATTTTTAATAATATCAGCAGAAAGTTGACCTTTTAAATCTGTTGTATAAACAATTTTAGCTTTTTCCACTAAACTATATATAAATTCTTCCCAAGCTTTTGTTTGTTCAGCAGTAATTAAATAAGATTTTATTGTTTCTTTTACGTCATCAAATTGTTTTACATATGAATCCTGTTTATCTGTTACTTTTATCAAATGATAACCATAAGTTGTTTCCACAATATCACTAATTTGCCCAATCTCAAGCGAAAAAGCAGCATTTTCAAACTCCGGTATTGTCTGACCTTTGCTTATAAAACCAATATCTCCGCCTGATGGTCCACTTACTGAGTCATCAGAATATTTTTTTGCAAGTTCTGCAAAATCTTCACCCTTATTTAATTTATCTTGTATTTCTAATATTTTATCTTTTGCCTTCTTTTTATCTGCTTCGCTTATTTCTTTGCCCTGTTCTACAGGAAATTTTATTAAAATATGACTTACTCTTATCTGATACGGCACAGTAAATAATGTATCTTTATTATCTTCGTAATACTTTTTAATATCATCATCTGATACTGTGACATTTTTTGTGATATCAGCAAAAATTTTATCCCTAAGTAATTGATTCTTAATTTGTTGACTTAAAAACTTTAAAGTAATTTTATTATCTTTTAGTTGATTATTAAACTCTTCTTCGGACTTATAATTTGATTTTAATTTTATAATTTCATCATTTATGTCTTTGTCAGTAATAACATAGTAATTTGCTTGGCCAGATTTTTGAATTAACTTTAATACAATTATAGAATCTAAAAGATTTTGCTTTAAAACAGTATATTGTGGGTCATTTTTTGCAGGTATTGCCGTTGAATTTTGTTTCTCTAAAAAATCTAAATAGGTCTTAAGCTCTTTTTCGGTTACTTTCATATTATCAATTTTTGCTAGAGTTTTAGTTAAGTCAATTCCAATACCATAATAACCAAAAAGAACCCATATGCTAATACCTATTAAAATTACTAAACAAATAGATATTATAAGAGATTTACCTTTTGCAGTTAATTTTGATTTTTTATTTGCCTCAATAATTCCCTTTTTTCTTAATTTTTCTTTTTCTTTTTCTAAACGTTTTAAAACTTTTTTACTAACTTTTTTTTGAGCGCTTTTGTCTTGTGTACTGGCTAAATCCTCTTTACCACTTTGGGTTTCATCTTCATCCCATTTAAATATTTTTTTATAATCTTTTTTTTCCTCCAATTTTTTCCTTCCTAAATCAAATTTTGAAACTAATTAAGAATTGCTTTAAAATAAAAATATTATACCATTAAAATTTAAATTATATCATTGAAATTCATTGAAATTATATTACTAATAAAATTATACTGCTGATAAAATTATATTGTTATTGAAATTATATCTTTAAGATAATCTAATATAATTTCAATATCTAATTCGGCTTCAGTACATTTAAAGATTATTTGTTTATTTTTGCCAATATAATAAAAATTATCATATTTTAATTTTAATCTTTTTAGACTATTACTATTTAGATCAATTTTACATATAATCAATCCCTTTAAGCTTGAAAAAATTATTTTCTCTATTTTTGCTTTTCTTGCAAGATATTTTATCTTTCCTATTCCTATTATATTTTTAACTGCTGTAGGAATATTACCATATTTTTTCTTTAAAATACCTTCCAAACCATCTGCATCTTCTAAAGAATTAAAGCTTGAAATAGTTTTATAAATTTTAATTCTTTCTTTTTCATTTCTTATATAACTTACTGGAATATATGCACTAAATGGAATTTCTATTTGAACATTTAAATCTTCCTCAACAGCAATACCTTTTAACTTTTCAACTTCCTCTTTTACAATTTGACAATATAAGTCAAAGCCTACACTGTTTATATGCCCATGCTGCCTTGGTCCTAAAAGTTCGCCAGCTCCTCTTATTTCTAAATCCTTCATAGCAATTTGATATCCTGAACCTAACTCTGTATATTCGGCTAAAGTTTTTAGCCTTTGAAAAGCTTGTAAATTTAGTATTTTCTTTCTTGGATATAAAAAATATGCGTAAGCTTTTTCATACGACCTTCCTACTCTTCCTCTTAACTGATACAATTGAGCAAGACCAAATTTATGAGCATTTTCTACAATTAATGTGTTTACATTACTGATATCAAGCCCAGATTCAATAATACTAGTAGTAACAAGCACATCAAACTTTTTATTAATAAAATCTGCCATTATTGTTTCAATTTTTTTAGATTCCATTTGACCATGGGTTAATGCAATTTTTGCGGAAGGAACTATTCGAGCTAAGTTGTTTTTCACTTGTTCAATATCCTTTATTTTATTATAGACATAAAATACTTGTCCTCCCCTTTCTAACTCTCTATGTATTGCCATTTTTATTAAAAGATCATTTTTTTCTCCAACAAAAGTTTCAATAGGAAATCTGCCCCAAGGATGAGTTTCAATTAAAAAAATATCTTTTACTCCAGTTAACGACATATATAGAGTTCTTGGAATAGGAGTTGCGCTTAAAGTTATAACATCAACATTTTTTTTAAGTAATTTTATTTTTTCTTTTGCGTTAACTCCAAAACGCTGTTCTTCATCAATAATTATTAAACCCAAGTCTTTTGGCACTATGTCTTTTGAAAGAATTCTATGAGTACCTATGAGCATGTCAATTTTACCTTCTTTAAATCTTTCTACAATCTCCTTCTGTTGACTTTTTGTTTTAAATCGGCTTAATACTTCCACAATAACTGCAAAATTATTGAACCTTTCAAAAAAAGTTTTATAGTGCTGCTCAGCAAGAATTGTAGTTGGTACAAGCATTAAAACTTGTTTTGAATTCACTATTGCTTTAAAAGCCGCCCTTAGTGCTACTTCAGTTTTGCCAAACCCCACATCGCCGCATAAAAGCAAATCCATAGGTTTTGGCTTTTGCATTAACTCTTTTACATAATTTATTGCCTCTAACTGGTCAGCAGTTTCATCAAAAGGAAACAATTCTTCCATCTCTTTTTGCCATATTCCGTCTTCTCCAAAAGCATAACCCTCAATTACATTTCTTTGTGCATATAATTCAGCAAGATTAACCGCAAGCTGCTTTACAGAACTTCTAACCTTTTTCTTTAAATTAGTCCATGTTTTAGAATTTAATTCAGAGATTGTTGGGTTTTTATCACCAATATACTTGTGAAGCCTGTCTGACTGCCAAGTTGGTACATATAATTTATCATTATTTGCATATTCTATTAAAAAATATTCTTTTTTATTATCATCAGCATGTTCAGAAACAATACCAATATATCTTCCTATGCCATGAGTTTTATGCACAATAAAATCTCCCGGATTGAAATCTTCTTTTTTTTGGTTAAAATTATCTTTAATTTCATCTTGTGATTTTGCAGGACTATCATAAATTTCATGAAATATATCGAGCTCGCCATATAATGAAAAAACTTCACTTTCAAATCCTGTTAAAAGCTCGCCTTTAAAAATATTTACAGCTTTTTTGCATGAATTTATTCTTTCATCAAGAAAAGATATAAAATTATTGAAGTCAAATTGAAGATCTTCATTGTTTATAATAAAAGAAATATTATTATCAATAAAAATTCTTTTTATTTTTTCAATTCTTTCCAAATTATTTATTACAATAACTGTATTTTTATTATTTTCTAAATCTTTTTTTATGCTCAGAAGAAAAAACTTACTATCACCCTTTACCTTTTTTTGTTTTTTTAAATTTTTTAATTCATAGAAGTCAAAATTTTCAATTTCTACTTTTGAAGATAAAAGGTGTAAAAACTTTAAACCACCTTTATTTTCTAAATTGTTTGTATTTTTTATTTTATTTAAATTAGTAAAATAATCTTTACTTATTATTATATTTTTTAAAATATCAGCAACATTGGCACCTGTTGTAACTTCTTTATTTCTTAGATTTACTTTATTTTTTATTGATTCTTTTTTTTCAATTTCAAAAGAGTTAATTATTAGATCAACATCATTTTGTATTTTTAAAATTACTTCAACAGGATCACAAATAATAACCATTGCATTTTTTAAGTTGTTAATAAAAAAATCAATAAAACTTATATTTGAATCTATTTTTGAATTAAAAAACTCAAATCCTAGATTTGGGAATATCTCTATTTCATCTTTTTTTGCAATAAAGTTATTATTTATTAAATCGTAATAATAAATGTTTTGTATTTCATCTTCAAAAAAATCAACTCTATAAGGTAAATTCGCTGCTATATCATAAACATCTAATAAATCTCCTTTAAAACTAAACTCGCCTTTGTCAAAGACCTTTACTACTCTTTGATAACCTATTTTTGTTAAATAAGAGATTATGTCATCTCTTGAATATTTTTTATTTTTTTTTAGAACTAAAATATTTTGAATAAGATTTTCATTATTTGGAATCAAATCAACTAAAGAACTGCTTGAAGCAATAATTATAAGATTGTTATTAACATTAAAGTTAATATTGCTAGAATTATAATTGCC
>JACVJA010000045.1 GCA_015661035.1 Candidatus Calidifonticultor daggyaiensis
GAATTGAAAAAAACCATTTGTTATTATTAAATTTTCCGGTATCAATTGTGATAAATTCTTTCTCTTTCGTTTTTGAAAAAGGATTTGGACTAACTATCCAACGATTCTTACTACCACTTTCTATATCTTTTGAAAATAATATACCAAATAAAATATATTTATTTCCTTATAAAATTAATGATGTATTAGTTGGGTATATAATGATGATTATTAAAGGTAAATTTTTGGATTCTTTTAATCAAATTAAAAAAATGCAACTTAACCTGATATTGATTATTTTGACTTTAGCTATTATAATTTCTTTTGTTTTTTCTTATTTTTTTACCCGTAGAATTCAGCAGACAATTCAATCAATGGAAAAAATTTCCAATGGTGATTTAGATCATCGTATAAAAATAGAATGGTTTGATGAATTTTCTTATTTGCAGGAGCAGATAAATAAAATGGTTGATAATATAAAAGAGTTGCAAGCAACTAAATATAAAGAGATGCAAATAGTTGCAATGGGATTAGCCCATGAAATAAAAAATCCATTGACTGCAATTTTAAATATGGTAGAAGTTATTGAAAGAAAAACAAAAAAAATAGATAATTATGTTCTGGAAATAAAAAAAATCAAGGATGAAATTTATAGATTAAATAATATTATAAACAGATTTATTTATTTTGCCAAAGAACAAAAAATCAACAAAAATAATATCCAGTTGAGTGATTTTTTAAATTCAATTAAAAACACCTATCCTAATTTAACAATAATAGCACCAGTTGGATTAAATAATTATAAGATTAGAATTGATGAGGTTTTGATGGAAAGGGCAATTAAAAATATAATTAAAAATTCTTTAGAAGCAAGCGCCGAAAAAATAACTTTAGAAGTTTTATTTGAAAATTATTTCCTGATTTTTAAGATAACTGATAATGCGAATATTATTGCCGCTGAAATAAAAGATAAAATTTTTATACCATTTTTTACAACAAAAAATGACGGCATGGGAATTGGTTTATCAATTTCAAAAAATATAATTGAAAAACATGGTGGAAGTATTGAGTATGGTTGTTTTAATAACAAAAATACATTTATAATAAGACTACCATTATACGATTAAGGAGAATTAGTTTAATTTATGGCAAAAATTCTTATTGTTGAAGATGAAAAAAATATCCGTGAAAGTATTCATGCTTTTTTATCAGAAAAATATGAAGTTGAATCTGTTGAAAATGCTAATAAAGCATTAAATTTATTTAAAAATAACTATTTTGATTTAATGATAACAGATATGAAACTGCCTGACATTAATGGAATTGAATTAATAAAAAAATTTAAAGAAATCCTGCCCGATTCATCAATAATTGTAATTACTGCTTTTATTTCAATACAAAACGCTATAGATGCAATGAAAGCTGGTGCAAATGAATATATACCCAAACCTTTTTCACTTGATGAACTTGCATTAAAAGTTGAAAATTTGTTGAATATGCAAAAATTAACTTATGAAAAAAATTTTTATATTCAGGAAAGAGAAAAAATATTTGGTGAAATAATAGGTGAAAGTTATGCTATAAAAAAAGTAAAAGATGACATAAAAAAAGTTGCAGGTAAGAATGTTACAATATTAATAACAGGTGAAACCGGAACTGGTAAAGAATTAGTAGCATATACCGTATATAAACTATCTGGAAAAAAGGGACCATTTATCCCTGTCCATTGTGCTGCATATGCAAAGGGAATTATTGAATCTGAACTTTTTGGACATGAAAAAGGTTCTTTTACTGGTGCTGAAAAACAACGGATTGGAAAGATTGAATTAGCTGAAAATGGAATATTATTTTTGGATGAGTTAGGTGATATACCACTTGATATACAAGTTAAATTGCTTAGAGTTATTGAGAATAGAACTTTTGAAAGAGTAGGGAGCAATGTTATTTTACATACCAATGCTCAAATAATATGTGCAACGAATAAAAATTTAGAACAAATGGTTAAAAATGGACTATTCAGAGAAGATTTATATTATAGAATAAATGTTTATCCTATACATATCCCTCCTTTAAGAGAAAGAATAGAAGATATCCCATTATTAGCGCATTATTTTAGTTGCAAAAAAGGGAATTATATAATTGATAAAAAAAATATTGAAATTCTACAGTCATACAGCTGGCCTGGCAATGTAAGAGAATTGCAAAACATTATTGATAGAGCAATAATATTGAGCACTGATAATAATTTACGGATTGATCTTGCAATGGGTAGTGTTATGTCCTCATCTGTCAGAACTGATTTTAATTTTCAAAATTTATCAATTGATAATGGTTTTGATAATTTGGTAGCTGCATTTGAAAAATCAATTATTTTAAACGCACTAAAACAAAACAATTATAATCAAACTTTAACTGCTAAAAAGTTAAAAATTAAGCGATCAACATTACAATATAAAATTAAAAAATATAAAATCGACTTGAAATGTTCCAATTTATTAAATACGGAGTTTTAAATATGAATAAACTTTTACATATTTATTTATTTTTATTACTTTTTTTTATTAATATTTTTTCTGATGATACTATTATTATTATAAATAAATCTATTAACGAATTTATCAATATAAAAAATTTAATAAAAATCAAGGAAAATCAATTAAATAACTTAAAAATAAAAAGTGGTCAATCAATCTGGGATTTTTTTAATAGAAATACTAATGAATCTATTATTCAAAATAAAAACCGTTTATTAAAAGAAATAAATTCATTGAACATTAAATTAAAAAATATTGAAGAAGAACTATTACTTACACGCAATAATTTTATATTATCAATAGAATCAAAAATATCTGATAATGAATATTTTAAAATTTTAAATTTTATAGATGATTTATATTATAATAAATTAGTCAAATTACAATTTGAAATGGAATATAATATTTCTGATAAGGAATTGGTTCAAAAAAAGAATTTGATTATTAAAGATTATACCTTAAAAATAAACGAATTTATCAAATATTTGCAATATAAAAAAGATTTAATTGATAAATACAAATTAAATTACAATAAAGATATAGACATAATAAATAATCAAATTTTAAATTTAAAAAATATTATTAAAAAATTAAATAAATAAATATCTTATCCGTTATTCAACTTCGCATAATGTATCTTATGTAAACTATATTTTAAAACGAATATGTTTTTATTTAAACTTATAATCTAAAAAAATAAAAAATACTTAATAAAATATATTATAAATAGTATTTCAAAACTTATATTAATAACTTAAAATACAATTTTTATAAATAAACAAATATTTTTTTTATTTTATCAAATAAATTTTTATTTATTTAAAAATTTCATCATGGTAATAAGGATTATTTATTAGCACTCTACTATATCATTTGATTATAATATAAATCAAAAGATATGAAAAATCAATTAAAATTTAAAATTGTTTTTTTATTAAAATAAAATGGGTATTATAGCCCAAAAAATTTTTTTTAAATTAAACGAATTCTGGTGAAAAATAGAGGGGTTTCAAAATTTATATTAGATGATAATATGATAAATTTTAGTAATAATCTAAATAAACATGAAAATCGCACTATTTGAAGATTTTAATTTTCATAAGAAAAAAAATTGATTTTTTAAAAAAAAATTTAAGATTTTCCAAAATAAATATATAAATTTATGTTTTTTTTAAAATTTTAGTTTAAAAATTATTATTTTTTAGTTTATTAACTAATTTTATAGCATCATAAGCATCTTTGGCATAACCATCAGCACCAATTTCATCTGCAAATTCCTTTGTAATAACCGCACCTCCTACAATAAATTTACATTTTAAAGATTTATTTTTGGCCAAATTTATTACATTTTTCATTTCAGTCATAGTAGTTGTCATTAAGGCGGATAATCCTATTATATCAGCATTAATATCATTTGCTTTTTTTATAATAGTTTTTGCATCAACATCTTTTCCTAGATCATAAATTTCATAACCATAATTTTTTAGCATTAAAGCAACAATGTTTTTGCCAATATCATGTATATCACCTTTTACAGTTGCAAGAATAATTTTTACTTTATTCCCTTTTATATTGTGTTTTATAAGTAATGGCTCTAAAATTGAAAACCCAGTTTTCATTGTTTCAGCGCTTGCAATAAGTTGTGGTAAAAAATAAATTTTTTTATCATATAAATCACCCACATAATTAATTGCAGGAATTAGCATTTTATCAACAATTTCATTAGGTTTTTTACCATTTTTTAGTTCTGTTTTAATTAAATCAATTATAATTTCTTTTTCGCCATCTATTACTGCCTGATAAATTGTTTTTACTTTGTCAAATTGATTTTTTGCTTGTTTTTTGTTAGAGTTGCTATATTTTTTTATCCAATTTATAAAGTTTTTATCCTTTCCTATTAATAATTTTTTTGCATCTTGATTGATTATTTTAAAATTAGCAGATGGATTAGCTATAGCAAGATTTAAACCAGATTTTTTGGCTAAATGTAAGAATGTTGAATTTATTATATGCCTTTCAGGTAAGCCAAAAGATACATTGGAAAGCCCTATTATAGTTTTAAATTTATTTTTTTTACACCATTTTATAAATTTTAATGTTTCAATTGGTGAATTAGGCTTAGAACTAACTGTCATAACCAGACCATCAATTATTAAATCATTACTTTTAAAGTTATACTTTTCAATAATTTTAATCCCTTTTTTTATATTTTTTATTCTTTCAGAGGAAGTGTTTGGAATGCCAGAATTACCTACAGGTAAAAGTATAAACATTGCTCCATATTTCTTAACAATTGGTAATAACTTTTTTAATTTTTTTATTTCACATGATATAGAGTTGACTAATGCTCGACCTGGATATATTTTTAATGCTTTTTCAATAACTTTATCATCAGAAGAATCTATACATAAAGGAGTATCTATAATACGGCATAGATATTTTATTGTTTCATACATTAATTTCTTTTCATCAATACCTGGCATTCCAACATTTATGTCAAGTATTTTAGCCCCATTTTCTGACTGTTCAAGTGCCAACCTTCTAATTTCAGAAAAGTTATTATTTTTTAAAGATTCTTGCAAAGATTTTTTTCCTGTTGGATTTATTCTTTCGCCAACAATTATTAATCTATTGTTTATTTCAACAACTTTTCTATAACTTGATAAAGCAACTTTTTGGCTTTCTTTTAATTCAATTTTTATTGATTTGATATTATTATTCATTAACTTAATATATTCTGGCGAAGTGCCACAGCATCCGCCTATAAGACATGCGCCAGCAGATATTAAAGGTTTTGTATATGAGGAAAATTCTTTCTCATTCATAGAAAATATAGTTTTTCCATTTTCTAATTTAGGTATTCCTGCATTGGGTTTGGCAATAATAGGAATTTTTGCATATGGTTTCATTAATTTTATGACCTCAAGCATTTTTTCAGGACCTGTAGAACAATTAACTCCGATTGCATCTATGCCAAGCGCCTGCAATGTAACTACCACTGCTTCTGGCGTTGAACCGGTTAATGTTCTTTTACTTTCATCAAAAGTCATACTTACAATTATTGGCAAATTGCATAATTCTTTGACTGCGAAAATAGCAGTTCTTGCTTCCTGAATGTCCATCATGGTTTCTATTACAAATAAATCAACTCCACCGGCTAATAATCCTTTTACCTGTTGTTTATATTTATCTATATGGTCATCAAAGTTTATATCACCAAAAGGTTCGGGAAAATATCCAGTAGGTGCAATATCTCCTGCAACTAGTGCTCTTTTTCCGGCTATTTTTTTAGAAATTTTGGCCAGATTTTTGTTTATATTAAATACATCTTTATCCAAATTAAATTCTTTTAATTTATATGGATTTGCTCCAAAAGTAAATGTATATATGATTTTTGATCCTGCATTTATATATTCTGATTGTAATTTTTCCAAATAATAAGGATTATCAAGAATCCATTTTTCTGGACATATACCGGAAGGCATTCCTCTTTTTTGTAATTCAGTCCCGCTTGCACCATCTAATAAAATAACACCGTGATTTAATAAATTTTTAAATTGTATTTTGGTCATTGATTACTCCATTATTTTTCTTTAATCCCGGCTATCGCAATAACTGTTTTTTCAGGTATTAAAATATTGTTTTTATTAATTGAAATACCAATTTTTTTTAATTTAAGATGTTTATATATTTTTCTTTGTTCAATCAAATTTAAATCTCCATAACCAGGACTGAATCTTTTTGTTAAAAATTTGTTTTCTCTTCTTAATTTTATTTTTAAATATTTTTCCAGCCAATCAAGTAAACTATCAGTAATTTCTGATGCCGTAGCATCAAGAATTAAAGAAAAAACTGGATTCCCTTTTTTAATTTCATAATCTCTTTTTTTAATAATTCTAAAACCTGATGTAGCTGCCATCAAAACAACATTATCACAATTAAATAATAATTCAAATAAACTTTTGCTTTCAATTATGAATTCAGAATCTAAAATTATTTTATTCAATCCTTTATCTGTTTTTGAGCAAAACTTATAAACAATTTTATTGCTACATAAATTAACACTTTCATTAATCAAATTAATTATTTTTTTTTTATCAATATCAGGTAAGACCGTTTTATTTTTTTTATAACCTAATCTAAAAAAAATTGTATCATAAGGAATTGGAATTTTTATATTATTTAAATAATTGATTTTATAATTCATTAAAAATTTTTATTCATTATCAAAATCATATTTTTTTGTTTTTTTTCTTGAAGTTAAAATTTTAATTATTAATAATACAAATAAAAACATAAAAAATAATATACCACCTATTATTAGCAAATTCAAATTAGGATTGGGTAATTCTACATATAATTCAACTGGTAATTCTTTTTCAAAATTTGCCGCTTTAATATTTAAAAATAAAGGTAATTGTGGTGGCCCATCATATCCATGAATCACATCAAATGTAAATACCAGTTCCCTTTTGTCATTTGGTAGCACAGTTTGCAAATTTTTTTCCGGTTCATAAAGCAAAATTCTTGGATTTTTACTTTTTAAAGTTGCTGTTGTATAAAATGCAACTGCGTTACCCGAATTTTCTAGAATTAAAATTAAATTAAATTTTTTTTCCATTTCCAATAATCCATATAGATTATTAATATTTTTAATTTTGGCAATTTCGTTTATCTTAATATTACTTATTTTAAAATCCAAAATTTTTGCAATTGTAGGTTGTGGAATAGGAGTGGGTTCTGCTTTTTTAATTGTTTTTTTAATAATCGGTTTGGGTGTTGATGTGGGTTCTGGAGTAAATGTAGGAATAGGAGTAAATGTTTTTGTTGGATGTGGTTTAACAATTCCACTATCCAATAACGTTGAATCTTCTTGTTCTTCTACCGGAGCAACTTGTATCAGGTCATCATTTTCAGATAAAATATTATCTATAAATACAAAAAATGATATTATAAATAATAAAGTCAATAATAAATTTTTCATATTGGTCTCCATAAATAATTTTTTAGATTTTAACATATTATTTATCTTTTTCAACTTGCAATTTTTTATATTTCATTATTGTATAAAAAGTATAATCAAACAAAGAATATAAAATAATCGCAGTAGTAAAATAACTTAAAAAAATAATAATTTGTTTTTTTAGATTTATTTCTAGTTCAAATAATGGTAAAGAAATTAAAATAAGTGCACTTATCCCCTGAACAAATGCTTTTAACTTCCCACTGAATCTTATTGGACAATCAATTGAATATGAAATTCTGGCAATGTTTATGTAAGCAATTGTTAAGTCGCGTAAAACCATAATAATTGGAACAAAAGATAAACATAAACCTTTATATGCTAAAGTCCCAAAAACAATCAATCTTGAAATAGAATCAGAAAAAGGGTCAATTATTTTACCGGCAAAAGTTACCAAATTTAGTCTTCTTGCAAGAAACCCATCTAATAAATCAGTTATTTCCATTAATAATACACTTAAAAAAGCATAAAAATTTAAAATAAAAATATTTTGATTATCTGTTTTTACAACAAGTATAAATACTAAAAAGGCAAAAAAAATTCTGGATAAAGTTAATAAATACAATAAGATAATTTTAATTTTATCATTAGGATTTTTATTATATATCATAATTTCATTAATAATTAATGTTTTTCTTCTAAAATCAAATTTCCATTTTCATCAAATTGTTTTATGTAAATTAATTTCCCATTTTTATATAAACTTTCTATTTGAAGTTTTCCTGATTTATAAAAATTTCTTAAAGTTCCATTAAATTTGCCATTGGTGTAATTAACTTCTTGTTCTATTTCACCTGTTTCATAATAAAGCTTAAAAAGCCCATTTCTTTTACCTTTTTTATAAACTCCTTCAATTTTTAATTTCCCATTTTCATAATATTGCATGTAAAGTCCATCTAATTCATTATTTTTAAAAGAACCTTCTTCCATTAATTTACCGGATTCATAATAAAGTCTGTAAATTCCGTTTAATTCGTTATTTTTATAAGAAATTTCAGATTGTATTTTATCATTATCATAAAACATTTTTACTACACCTGTAATTTTTTGTCCTTCTTTTTTTATTGTTCCATCAGAATTATAATACCATCTTGCTATCTCTTTATCATTTAAATAAAACAACTGTATATTAATATGCATTTTGGATATTATTTCATTCATTTTTTTTATCCTCAATATTTTAATTTATTTTATAATTTTTTAATTTTTTTTTCAATCAAATTTCCCAATCCTTTACTGATTTTTTCCTTTTAATTTTTTGCATTATTAAAATTAATACTAATAATATTATGAATGACAGAAATGAAA
>JACVJA010000046.1 GCA_015661035.1 Candidatus Calidifonticultor daggyaiensis
ATATGTAAATTTTTTACATTATAAATAAGTTTCTAATTTTTAGCAATATTTTTTAGATTATTTTTTAGATTTTTGAGAATCTAAAGAATCATATTAAAATCAATTAATATACTTTTTTCTTTTATTTTCATACATTAAAATATCCGCAGTTTCTAAAAGCTCATTTATATCACAAAATCCGCCTGGTGATTCACTTGGATCCCACTTACTGATTCCAAAAGAAAAATCAATACTAAAATCCAGTATATTTGTATTTTGCCTCCATTCGTTTATTGCGGTATCTATTCTATCCATAAAACTATTAAGATTCTCGCTAAGAAAATTTGGAAGCACAAGTAAAAATTCATCTCCGCCAAACCTAATAATTGAATCAATTTTTCTGGTTTGACCAAGCAAAATATTAGCAACACTTTTAAGCACTAAATCACCTGTAGGATGCCCATATTTGTCATTGACTTCTTTAAACCTATCAATATCAAGCATTATAAAAGTAATCGGGTAATTATATCTCTTTGCCCTTTCAATTTCCTTTTCAATGTAAGTGTCAAAATATCTTCTGTTATATACATTTGTTAACGGATCGATCTGAGCTTGCTCTCGTAATTCATTCTGCAACAACACCCTTTTTAAAGCTACAATACCTTGAGCAGCTAAAATTTCACATAATCTTAAACTATCTTCATTTATGCTATATTCATCGAAGCTTAAAAAAACAAAAACCCCAATATTTTTAAAGGGTATAATTAAAGAATTTAAAAAATCTTTTAAACCTAAATCTTTTTTTAATATTTCTAATAAATTATTATCAAATTCTGTACAAAGTACACTAAGATTTTTTTTATCTTGATTTTGAACCAGTCTATTATTAATTAAATTAATATTTTTATTATTATGTTCTATAAGATTATTTTCAATGTTAAAATAAACATCACAAATTTTAACTCTGCCTTCGAGTATTTTCATTAATTTATTATTTATTAAACTATTATTAAAAAAGTTAAAATTGTTTATATTAAATTCATTAATTTTTACATTTTTATCAGTACTAATTTCATCTTCTTTAAAAATATTATTATGAAGGTATAAAGCAACATTTAAAAAATCCTGATTTGCAAATAATTGTTCTAACAAATTATTAGAATTGTACTTTTTTAAAAGTAAATTATCTTTATATTCTAAATAACATGTACATTTAAAATTTAATATTTCTAAAGCTGTGTCAGAAATTATGCCAAATATTTCATCTTCATTATTGCATATACCTAAGTTGTATATTTTAGTATTAAAATTTTTAAGCTTTGTACTTGATTCAAGTAAATTTTGTTGGGCAAGCCAACTTGTAGTAATATCTTTTAAGCTCATTAAATAACCAGCTACAGTTTTACCAACTTTCTTTATGGGTAAAATATTAATAAGATAATATTTTATTTTCCCTTCAATAATAATTTTAAATACCTTATTATTGTCCAATATATTTAATAAAAAACTTTTAAAATCATTTATTAACTCTTTCTGAATATTTTTTTCCAATAAATTTACATTTTCATTTAATATAAAATTAATTTCAAAAAAATTAATTAATTCTTTAAGAAGCTCTTTTTTTTTAAAGATTTCAATAATATTTTTGCCAATAACTTTTCTCATATCAAAATCCAAAATTTTTTGAGCAGTTTTATTTGCATCAAGGATACTCCCGCTTGTATCAATCACAATATGACCTTCAGATATATTATCAAATATTCTGTCTCTTATTATAGGAACAATTTGAAAAACCTTAACTTTATATAAACTCCAGGCCAAAAATATTGCAGAAATTGCACATGCAATTCCAATAAAATCAAATGTCTTTATTGGAAAAATTTGGAATATATACAAAATACTACTAACAACTGGTATTAAAGCGCCAAATATAACAATTATACCCATCTTTATATGAAACGATGGTAAATTTAAAACAGTTTTTAATATTATTGCAGAACCTAAAAAAATTAAGATATAAGAATAAATAACATGAATCCAATACCATGGTCCATTTATTTTTAATATTTCAGGAAGTATATTTTGTGATGATATGCCAATAAACTTTACAAAAAAATTATGATACTTTGTAGTCCAGACCATTATAACAGTAATAATTGGAATAACTATTAAAAGAAAGCTTTTTTTACTTTTAACAAACTCATTATAATCGGAATAATTAAGTGCAAAAATAAACCATAAAACCGGCAGAGATGCTATTCCAAAATACTCAATTCCATACCAAATAATTTTATTATCCAAACTTTTCGATATTACTTCAAAAAAATATCCAAGATTATAAATTGTAAGAGCTAAAGATAAATAAAAAAGAGATTTTGAGCCAATCATATCTCTTTTAATGAAAGAAATTATACATATTGATATTGAAATAATTACTGAAAATAGTATTAAAAGTAGATATTTATCCATATATCTAATTAAATCAAAAGCTAAGATATTTTGCAAAAATATTAAACTAAATTTAAATTTATTACCAAATCATCTTAATTTTTAATAAAGATTCATCAAGTCATTAAATAATATTTAATATAATTATTATATTTTTATTAATGTTATTGCAATTTTTATAATTTTATGTAATTATTTTAATTACTACTAAAATAGTAGTATTATATTTTTTCAGATATTAATAAACTTTATTAAAAATATAAATGCAGGAGAAAAAAATGGATAACATAAAAAAAAGAACAATACTTTATGTTCAAACTAGTGGTATTAATACACCTCAAAGATTATATTCACCTTTTATTTTAGCACAAACCGCTGTAGCCATGGATATTGAACCAACTATATATTTTTTAGGTGAAGGAATTACAGTAGTTACAAAAGGTAATCCAGAAAAAATTCAAATGGGTAATTTCCCTTCATTAATTGAAGTAATTAATAAAACGCTAGAAATGGAGATACCGATATTAATTTGTCAGCAAAGTATGCAGGTTTTTGGTCAAAATTTAGCCCCTTCAGATTTTATTGAGGGCACCAAAGTTGTAGGAGCAGCTACCTTAAATAGTTTGGTTCTTGAATCTGATGGTACTATGTGGTTCTAAGATAAAATAAAAAATAATATAATTTAAAAAAATTTTAAAAAAATAATGTAATTTTTGAGTTTTTTATAAGTTCTATAAATAAATACCTAAGATTTATGATAATATTTATTTGTTTCCAAATGAGTTTTTAATGTGAATTAATAAATGGAGATATTTTAATAATAAAGATTAAAGATATATGAACAATAAAGAGAATTATATTAAAGCTAATTTTGATATAAATCCAGATGAATTTTTAGACTGTACAGGATTATATTGCCCCACACCAATATTTGAAACCCGTAAAAAAATCGATTCAATGAAGCCTGGGAGCATTCTGCAACTAACTGCAGATGACCCAGCTTCAGAGGAGGATATAAAGCATTGGGCAAAAACTACTGGCAACACACTTTTAAAAATTCAAAAGCAAAAAGATAGCTTTATTTTTTATATTAAAAAGAAAAAATAAATTTAAAAATTACATATTTATAAAACATATTATATAATAATAGACATATTATATAATAATATTGTTAAATATTAATATCCTATAATATTACGCGTTTGATATATACTGTATTACATTTATATATGTTTTATGTTTTTATAGATTTATGTAATTATTTTATAAAATTATTTATAAAAAACTTTTTTATATCTAGCTTATAGCTTCTTTTCTCTTTACAACATATTCTTCAATTTCCTTCATTGAACCTGAAAACTCATCTTTTGTATAAATAAATGAAGGATGATTTACAAAATCATCTATAGCTATTCCATCCTCTTCATAACCAGCTTTAAAATATGGAATCTTTAAAAGTTTTGAAATGATATCTTCTGGGATTGGTTCGTCAATCTGCTTGTAAATATCCTTACATTGACAAATGTTCATAAAATCATCAATAAGCTCTGGATTCATAGTGTATACCAAATTACCACCAGCCATTTTTTCCACATGGTATACATTCCCTTCTCCGGGACCTGGTCTAGCAGAACATAATAAAAGCTTGCTTAAATAACCGTTTATCGGATCGTTTAAAATTTGATGAGCTTTCTTAGCAATTGCAATTCCAGCCCATCGTTTTAATTCTTCCGTTAGTCCTATACCAACTGACTTTGCACTTTCAACAAACTGTGGCCTTTCTTCAAATCTTCCAATCATAATTGTAATAACCGATCTCCATTTTGTGTAGTCAACACCCCAAAAATTACCAATTTCATAACCTTTCTTAACAGCTTTTGCAACTTGAACCGCACCAGGCACATTAAAAACTAAAGTTGAATTTGTAGGAATTCCTAGTGATGTTAATATTTGTATTAAATAAATTCCTTGTTTTGAACCAGGGCATTTAACCATTATATTAGGAGAAATTCTTGAAAGCTCCATTGCCTGCAAAAGCATTTGTCTTACATCAGTAACAAGTCTAGGGTCTACTTGAGCAGAAACATAACCTTTTTTAAAATTTGACTTTTCAAACAATGGCATATAAAGCAATGTTCCCTTTTCAGTTATTGCTTTATATGTTTCCCAAGCAAGCTCATAATTTGTTTTTGTTGGATTATCCTTAATGATTTTATCTATTATTGGGTTTACCTCGTCAGGAACTAAATCCAATACTTTTCTAGTAAGCCTAGGATTTGTTGTAACTCCACAAAATAATGTATCTGCGGGATTCTTATAATCAAATAAAACATTAAGCTGATCTTTTATAATCTTTTTTTTATCTTCTGGTGCTTTTTCAATCATTTTTTCCGCCCATGCACCAAAAATTAAAGGTGATGAGTCCCACCAAATTTCAAAATTTTCGCTACTTTCAGCCAATCTTTGCATTGCAGATTTTTCGTAATTAGACATATAATTACCTCCTCAAAATATTAAAAAATTGATTACTAATTAACATTAATATTATATTAATAGTCGATGATGCTAATTACTTAATTTACTATCTTGTTATTAATTAACTATCTTGCTTTAAGTCACTAGGTTCATTTATATTAATCTTATTATTTAAATCTTATTATTTAATTGTACTATTAAATAATAATATTATAACTAAAAATTTGATATCTAAAAATTATATTATTAATTAAAAGAAACTAAAAAAAAATTATAATATTATTTTACCTTCTTAAAGATTAAATAATCTCCTTTACAGCCTTAACAATATCCTTTGCATGTGGGATTGAAGCTTGTTCTAAAGTAGAGTTATAAGGAATTGGTGTATTAAGTCCTGCAACTATCTTTACTGGAGCATCCAAATAGTCAAAAGCTTTTGCAGTAATTTTTACTGCAATATCAGAAGCAACACTGCCTCTTTCACAAGCTTCACTAACCACTACAAGATGATTTGTTTTTTTAACAGAATTAATTAAAGCTTCTTCATCTAAAGGTACCAATGTTCTTGGGTCAAAAACTTCAACATTTATGCCTTCTTTTTCAAGCTGACCAGCAGCTTCTAAAGCTTTATAAATCATATTAGAATAAGCAAATATTGTAACATCACTACCTTCTCTTTTTATATCAGCAACACCAAAAGGAATTGTATACTCTTCTTCAGGTACAGGACCTTTTAATAAATAAATCATTTTATGCTCGATAAACATTACAACATTATCATCTCTAATTGCAGTTTTTAATAAACCTTTTACATCATATGGAGTTGAAGGCATAGCTACTTTTAAGCCAGGTATATGATAAAACCAAGCTTCAAGACTTTGAGAGTGCTGAGCAGCCACGCCACGCCCTGCGCCCCCTTGGGTTCTTATGACTAATGGACATCGTAAATTATCTCCAGTCATATACCTTATTTTTGCGGCCTGATTTACAATTTGGTCCATTGCTAATGTTGTAAAATCAATAAACATAATTTCAGCAATCGGACGATACCCTGTAACAGCAGCTCCAATGCCAGCTCCTATTATTGCTGATTCAGAGATAGGAGTATTAATTACTCTTTCAGGCCCAAACATATCTAAAAGACCTTTATAGGCTCTAAAAGCTCCCCCATATTTTCCAATATCCTCACCAATTAAAAAGACTTTTGGATCTCTATTCATTTCTTCAATTACAGCTTCTCTTATAGCTTCTCTATATTCAATTTCTCTCATTACATTACCTTCCTAAAATTTAAAATTATTATTTTTTGTTATTTTAAAAACTATTTTTATATTTTAAATTCCTGATTTTTTATATTTTAAATTCCTGAAACTTCTTCCAAAAATTTTTCCAAACTAGGTTCTGGGCTTTCTTCGGCAAATTTAACCGAATTTTCAACCTCTTGCATTATTTGTTTTTCCATATCTTCTATAGCTTGTATCGTTACTACTTTCTCATCTATAAGCCTAGCTTTATAATTTTTTACAGGATCCTTTTCTGTCTTATAATATTCTGCTTCTTTTTTATCCCTGTATTCTGCTGGATCATTTGGATGATGACCACCAAATCTATATGTTTTTGCTTCAATTAAAGAAGGTCCAAGCCCTTCTCTTGCTCTTAAAACTGCCTTAAGTACTGCAAAATAAACTTCCTCCGGATCAGAACCATCTACTATTACACCTGGAATATCATAGCTTACTGCTCTTTTGGCAATGTCTTTACAAGCAACTGATTCACAAACACTCATTGAAATTGCATACATATTATTTTCACAAACATAAATAACTGGAAGTTTAAAAATTGCAGCCATGTTTAAAGACTCATGAAATACACCATTATTTGTTGCACCATCTGAAAAAAAGCATAAAGTTACTCTACCTTTACCTTCCATTTTGCATGAAAATCCAGCACCAACAGAAATTGGAAGACCACCGCCAACAATCCCATTTGCTCCTAGCATTCCGAGCTCAGTATCAGCAATATGCATGGAACCACCTCTTCCTTTACAGTAACCAGTAGCTTTGCCAAAAAGTTCAGCCATCATTCTGTTTAAATCTGCTCCTTTAGCTATACTATGCCCATGACCTCTATGAGTTGATACTATATAGTCGTGCCTATCAATTGCTGCACAAGCTCCTGCTGCAACAGCTTCTTCACCAACATAAGGGTGTAAATAACCCCAAATTTTTGCAATTTGGTAAAGTTGAATTGTCTTTTCTTCAAACCTTCTAATCTTAATAATTGTCCTTAAAAGATTGATTTTTTGTTCACCTGTAAGTTTTTTTTCTTTATATTTTTTATCTTTATCAATAACTTCAGTCATTGAAGACAAATAATTTATCTCTTTTTTGTCACTAGTTTTACTACCATTCAATTTTATATTATTATTTGTAATATTATTATCATTTTTATTCTGTATATCGTTAAGAATCTTGCTATTTATGGTTTTCTTATTGCCTGGCATTAGATCTCCTTTTTTATTTGGTATTTTTAATTTTTAGAGAAAAAATAAAATTATTAATATAAAAAATATTTATATATAAAAAATAGTTTTTTAATAAGTCCTAAATTCTAATTGCATTAACTATCAAAAAATAATTCTAAAAAATATTTCATAGTTCAATAAATTATATGCAATTATTAGCGTTATTGCAATATTTATTGTTATAATTATTCTTATAGATTTTACCATATTTATTTAGCAACAGCATATTTTTTTACAAATCTTTTATAAATTTAAAAGAATTTTAAAATTTTAATTAAAGTAGTAAAATTAATATTGTGAACTTTCTGTGCAATCTTTTTCAAAAATTCTATATAAAAAGTAAATAAAAATTATATGCACAAGTCCAAGAAAGAAATGGATGAATCGGGGAGCCAAATAGGACCCATCAAAAAGCCAGTACACAATTGCAAGGAAATATGGGTAGCCGGGAGGACGATAATAAGGTGTGGTGGGGATATGTGGGTCAGAAACACCTTCTCGAACAGTCCAGTCACCTGATAACATAGCCCTTGCTTGATAATCTTGAACATCCAAATCCTGTCGAAGAGCAATAAAATCAGGGGCATCAATTAACTGACAAAGATAAATTAATCGCAAGCAAAAGGCGAATAAAATTATCCATGCTAAAATAATCCAATCTTTATTTTTTTTGCTTTCTTTTTCCATGTTATTTTTTTGTTTATTTTGTTATTTTTGTAAATTTATTTCATCAAGTTTACTTATTGCGTCTGTAAATTGGGGGTCAACTTCTAAGACTTTTTTATACCACAATTCTGCCTCATCTAATTTATTCATTTCTTTCAAAGCATTACCAAGATTAAACATAGCCTCTGTAAATTGTGGGTCTTTTTCTAATGCTTTTTTAAGGTATTCCATCGCTTTATCATATTGTTTCATTTGTATATACAAAAAACCAAGGTTATTTGAAATCAGTGGATTATCAGGATTTAATAATAAAGATTTTTTTAGAGATGTTTCAGATAAAGAATATTCCCCTTCCCTTATATATAAATTTCCTAAATGAAACCATCCTACCCAGGAGTTTGGTTCTAATTCTGTTACCTTAATAAAACAGTCTTTTGCTGTATCAAATTTATTTTGTTGATATAAATATATCCTTCCCAAATTAATCCATGCTAAAGCATAAACAGGGCTCAATTCACAAGCTTTAATATAATATTTCTCTGCAAGGTCTATTTCCCCTTGCAATTCC
>JACVJA010000047.1 GCA_015661035.1 Candidatus Calidifonticultor daggyaiensis
ACTAATTCTATCTCCAAAACCACTGGTAAGCATACCAAAAGTAGGATATAAAAGTTTCCCTGGGGCATTACCATGTCTTAAAGCCTCAAGCTTTTTAGTTATCTCTTTTTCTTTTTCAATTAACTCTTCCTCCATTTTAATTAAAGCCTCTTTATTTGCTTTTGTTTTTGCAAGAAGATTTTTCTTTTCAATGTATATACTTTCAATTTCTTCAGTTTTTTTGGCGCTTTCATTAACTAGCTTCTCAAGAAAAACTTTTTGGTTTTTTTCTTTTGCTCTTAAAGTTTCAATATTTTCTTTTAGGTTTTCAACCTGCTCCTTATACTCCTGTACTTCTTCTAATACTTTTATATCCTGTTGTGCAATCATGTTCACTAATTTAAATCTTGAAAAAAAGTCTGAAAATGATTTTGCTTGTAAAAAAAGCTCCAGCAAGTCCTGTTTTCTACTTTTATAAATTAACGAAACTCTATTATTTAAAACTACAGTTTTCTGATTTAAAACATGCTCTATATCTTTTAATTCTTGTTCCTTTATTACTAATTCAATTGTTAATTTGTCAACCTCACTCTTTGTTTTTGAAAGTTTATTGTTTAAATTATCTAATTCTTTTAATGCAGAGATTAAATTAGACTCAACTTGGCTTACTTGCTTTCTATACTCAATTTCAGCAATTTTTGCTTTTTCTATTTCTTTTTTTGTATTTTCACGCTGTTTTTTAACTTTTTCTAATTGTTCCTCAAGAGTTTCACCAAAAAGAAGATTGTTGTTAAAATTACAAATCATAAATTTGTATTTTTGAAAAAAAACATTAGTGGGAAATAGAAATATCACTAAAAATAATGCAAAAATTAAGATAAATATAATGGTAAACGAAATTACATTTTTTTTACTATAAATTAAATATGTAAAAGTCGGAATTATATTTTGGGGTTTAGATAAATTATGAGTATGAGATAAGATAACTCTATAAATTTTCTTAATTTTTTTATTTTCTGCAATCTTTTTGTTTTTTTTACAATTTTTTTTAGAGTATTTTAAGAAATATAACTTTATAAAATTCTTAAAATATTGCTTCATTGTTACTATGATACTTGCTACATTTATAAAATTATTAATACAATTAAAATTATACTATTAAATTAATAAAAAATAAAAAAATTATAATTATGTTAAATTTTACAATAAAAAATTTTATTTAGATAAAGTTTTGTATAAAATAAGCAGGATAAATATTAAATGTGGGCTACAAACTAAAAATTATTAAATAATCTACTAATAAATTACTCAATCTCTTTTACGTGTAAAAAATTTGTGCTACCAGGTTTGCTAACTAAAATTCCTCCAGTTACAACTACTTTATCCGATTTATTTATTATTTTGAGTCTTTTACTTGTTTTAATAACTTCAGCAAGCATTTCATTTATATTTTCTTTAAATTCAGTTTTTTCTGGAATAACTCCCCAGCTTAACATAAGTTGTTTTACAACTTTTAAATTTGGACTAGCCCCAATAATAATACTTTTTGGTTTATTCTTTGAAACTTGTCTTGCTGTACTACCAGATTGAGTTGCAGTTATTATTGCTTTAACTTTTAACTCTGCTGCTATTTCACACGCAGAAAAACTAATTGCTTCAGTTATACTTCTATTTCTTAATAAGAATTTTTTAGCTAAAATATCCTCATAATTTATATTTTTTTCAATTTTTCTAATAATTTTTACCATTACTTTTAAAGATTCAATTGGATAATTACCAGCCGCAGTTTCCCCTGACAACATTAATGCGTCTGAACCATCAAAAATAGCATTAGCAACATCACTAACTTCTGCTCTTGTTGGCTTAGGGTTTCTCATCATAGAATCTAGCATCTGTGTTGCAGTAATTACAGGCTTGCCTAAAGAATTTGCTTTTTTAATTATTTCTTTTTGTATTATTGGAACATCTTCTTGTGGAAGCTCAACCCCAAGGTCTCCCCTTGCAATCATAACTCCATCTGAAATATTTAAAATTTCATCTATATTTTTTACAGCTTCGTGTTTTTCAATTTTTGCAATAACCATTATACTTGATTTATTTTTAGTTAAAATATCTTTAATAATTTTTACATCATTTTGATTTCTTACAAATGATTGAGCAATAAAGTCAACATCAAGCTGTATAGCAAGATCTAAAAATGATAAATCTTTTTCAGTAACTGATTTTATATTAATTGAGATACCCGGGGTATTAATTCCCTTTTTTTGTCTTAAAAGGCCGCCTTTTATAACTTTTGCAGTAGCAAATTTTAATTTATCATCAACTTTTAAAATCTTTAATTCAAGTAAACCATCATCTATAAAAATTTTTTTATTTTCTTTTATATCATAAAAAAAATTCTCATAGTCAACAGGTATTTTAACTAATTTATCAAAATTATACTTATTTAAATTTATGTTAGTGTTAAAATTTGAATTGTTTGTAAGCAATACTAGTTGATTATTTTTTAAAAGTATCTGCTCACATAAAGAACCTACTCTAATTTTTGGTCCTTGTAAATCAACCATTATAGCTACGTTTTTTTTATGCTTAGTAGATAAAGATTTAATTAAATTTACAAGATTTACTACTTCTTCTTGTGTAGAGTGAGAAGTATTAATTCGAGCAACATCCATTCCTGATAATATTAATTTCTCTAAAACATCTTCTTTACTGCTAGAAGGACCTATTGTGCAAACTATTTTAGTTTTTCGCAAAAAGCAGCCCCTAATTAATTATTTTAGTAAAAGGCTAAAATTTAAATTAAAATAAATAAGCTATATTAAAAAATTATTTATAATTGATTTGGAGGCGGCACCCGGATTCGAACCGGGGATAAAGGTTTTGCAGACCTCTGCCTTACCACTTGGCTATGCCGCCGTTTTTTTAAATATTAAATAATTAGTTATAAATAATAAAATAAATATATAAAAAATAATATGTAAAAAAAACTAGATTATGTATTTTACTACATTTCTTATATATTTTGCAATTGCTAAAGATGATGTTAATCCTGGTGAATCAATGCCTATTAAGTTTATCAACCCATGCATGCTGGAATCAGCTTCTATTACAAAATCTTTCAAATTTTTAAGCTTTGCCCTAATTCCAGTTTGAAAAATACTAATATCATCAAGCATAATATTTGGAAAAAAAGGTTTTATCATATTATAAAAATACTCTTCTTTTCTTGAATTTTTGTAATCCTCCTTATTTTGAGGTTTAGAGTAAGCTGGACCAATTAAAACAGTAGAGCCAATATTGTAAGTATTATTTTTATAATTAAATAACAATTCTTTACCAATGGATTTATTAGATATACTTTTTGGATTATATATACTATTTGGATTATATGCAGAAAAATCAAAAGTAGGAGATAAATGTACTCCTAAAGACTTAGTTACTTTATCTTGTTTAAAAAGTTCTAAAAATTGCTGAAACGGAATAACTGCTCTTTCACCATTAGGATAATAACCAAAAGGAACAGGGTATATATTTAAGCCATTTAAATGTATATCAGGACGCTTATTACAATAAAATTTAGCGTAGTCACCTTTTATTGGTTCTATCTCGAGACCTAATTGTTTATTTAACATCTTTGCTATTTGATCAGAATATAGTCCAGCACTGTTTATTAAAATTTTAGTTTTAAACTTCTCAATTAAATTTCTCGACTTGACAGTAATATTAAAAAAACTATTTTTATACTCTGCATCTATTAACTCATTTTCTGTTAAAAAAATGACTCCATTTGATTCAGCCACTTTATAAAGTTTAGTAACTAATTGTGTAGATTCAACTATCCCAGAAGAAGGCACATATAATGCAGCAATTCCAGAAACATTTGGCTCAAATCTTTTAATTTCGTCTTGATCTAAGTATTTTATTCCTTCCACTCCATTTTCATTTGCTGTTTTAAAAACATCATCTAAATACTCTAATTCAATATTTTCAGTTGCAATTACTAATTTCCCAGTTTTTTTAAAAGCAACATTATTTTTTTCACAAAAATCATATAAAAGTCTATTTCCTTCAATGCAAAGCTTAGATTTAAGAGGCGAAAAATCCTTAGAATAAAAAATGCCAGCATGAATTACTCCAGAGTTCCTTGATGATTGGTTTTCACCATTTATCTGAGAATTCTTTTCTATTACAACAATATTTTCATTAAAGTCTTTTGAAAGTTCATAAGCAATTGCACAGCCAACAACACCTGCACCAACAATTGTAATTCTAACCTCTTCAGTCATAAAAAACCCCGTCTAATGTACTATTACAAAATGCGCATTTATTATCAACCAGATTATTCTCCAATACGCTAAAACCGCTTCTTCTAATTAATAATTTATTGCAATCAAAGCAGTATGTATTTTCAAGTTCTAGACTTCTAATATTGCCCCCATATACATATTTTAAACCTGCGCTTTTTCCAATTTTTACTGCTTTTAAAATAGAATCAACATTTGTTGGTGGTATATTAGACTTATACTGAGGAAAATATGCACTAATATGCCAGGGAATTTTTTTATCAATACTTGAAATAAATTCAGCAATTTTTTGAAGCTGGTCTTTACTGTCATTTATACCAGGAATTAGTAAGGTTGTTATTTCAATCCAAATACCAGATTTAAATAAATATTCAATATTATTTAAAACTGGTTTTAATCTTCCACCAATTTTCTCTTTATAAAACTCTTCGGAAAATCCTTTTAAATCAATATTTGCTGCATCCAAATATGGTTTTATCATTTCTAAGCATTCATAAGTCATAAAACCATTTGTAACAAAAACATTTTTTAATCCATGAGATCTTGCAATTATTGAAGTATCATACGCTAATTCAAAATATATTGTTGGCTCTGTATAAGTATAAGAAATACTAAGACATTTATATTTTATGGCATCTTGCACAATTTTTTCTGGGTTTATTTCTCTTCCTTCAATAATATTATAGTCGCAAGGCATTTGCGATATCTGCCAATTCTGGCAAAAAAAACATTTAAAATTACACCCAGGCGTCGCAATTGAAAGGGATAGTGTTCCAGGTAAAAAATGAAATAGCGGTTTTTTTTCAATTGGATCAACATTTTCTGATATTACTTTATCATATACAAGTGTGTACAATTTGCCATTTAAATTTTGGCGCACTCCGCATTTTCCTTTTTTAGTATTTAAAATTAAGCACCTATGATTACATAAATCACATCTAACTTTATCATTACTAATTTTTTTATATAAATATGCTTCTTTCATGATTTTTTTTAAATAAGTTCAAAGGGGCACAAAAGATTATTTGTAAAAATTATATAAATAAATTCTAATCTGCACTATTTAAGTTTTATAAAAATAAAATAATTAATTTTAAAAAAATATTAAAAAAACAAAAGTTACAAAAATAAAAAATATACTAAAAAATGGTGTCGGAAGGGGGACTTGAACCCCCACGAACAATAGCGTTCACAAGGCCCTCAACCTTGCGCGTCTACCAATTCCGCCATTCCGACTTATATATTTTATTTATATATTTAATATATATAAATAGTTTTATAAATTTTATTATATATTTAATTATTTTAAACTTTTAAATGTATTTATTTAAAATATTGCAGCATTATATAATATCCAGCTAATATAACATCTATTAAATTCTATTTACTTAAAATAAAATAATTGTAATAATACAATTACAGAAAACTTTTAAGAATTAAAAAGCAATTATAAATATACAAAAAAAATAATTCAATATCAATATATCCTTTACTTTAAACAAATTGCAAGATGTTCCCATAAGGGTCCTGGGATAACTTTTAAATCCAAGTCTTTATTTTTTTTAATTTCTTCAAAAAGCGAAATATCAGCAGGTATTGATAGAATATCAATGTCTCCATCTTTTAGAAACCTTATTAATTCATTTATATCTGAATTAAAAATAAACTTTATACGGTCAATTTTTGGGTTTTGTCCAAAATAGTATGGATTTCTTTCAAGCAATAAATACTCTCCACTTACCCATTCTTTTAAGATATAAGGACCACAATTAAAAATATTATCACTAAATAATTCTTCAATTTGACTATCTTTTAAAAGGTTTGAAGGTATTATAAAATCAAATAGATCTTTCCAATTATATTTATATTGATTAAAAGTAACTTGGAGTTTAGCCTGATCTATGGCCTCTATGCTATTAATAATGTTATAATCTATGCCATTAAAATTTCCATTGGAATTACTTAAATTACTTTCTTTAATTGCCTTAATTGTATTTACAATATCTTCGGCAAAAATAGGGTTCCCGTCCTGCCAATAAATGCCTCCTCTTAATTTAACCGTTAGTTTTAGCCCAACTTTTAACTTCTCATTTGTTGAATTAACCTCTGAACCTAATAAAATACTATCAACTAAAAAAGGTTCATAATTATCAATATCATTTTTTGACCATAAACCTTTAGTTATAAGTTTTAAAATTAAATCTCTTTCAGCGCTATCTGCAATAAATGGATTAAAGCTGTAAGGCTCTCTTTGAATACCAACAATCAAGCTTTTTGAAGCTGTGCTATTTTTGTTGTTATTTTCCTTGTTATATAAATTCTTTTCATCTAAGCCTTCATCAGGTAATTCAATGTCCATATTCTCTATATTCTTAAAATAATTTCCATCAATATAATCAATATCAATGTTTTTAATTTTTTTATTAAAAGCTATAGCATAAACCCTGCTATACAAAGGCAGAAAAAAAACATCCTCTGATAAATAATCTTGTAATTTATTTATTAGATCTTTTCTTTCAGAAGGTAAAATATCACCTTGTATTTTTTCTAAAAGAAAATCTACATCACTGTTAGTATACCAATAAAAATTATTACAATTTTTATTTTTATCTGTCTCCAAAGAGGGCAATTTATTAGAACTAAAATAATTCAAAATAAAATTTAAATCTTTAATGCTTATTGACCATAAACCTAATTCAAAATTGCCATTTTTTAAACTGTCCGTGAACCATTCTTTGGATTCTTTATTTTCAATCTGCAATTGTATGCCAACCTGGCTTAAATTTTCTTTTATTATTTCCTGAATTTTCTGCCTGGCTATACTGTCTGTATTTGCACCAATAGTCAAATATAATGGAATTTCTAAACTATATCCTGCTTTTTTTAAATATTCTTTTGCTAAGTTTTGGTTAAAGCTGTATTTATCCCATGCTGGATAATAATAATTTGAATTGATGCAAAATAAACTATTTTGAACCTGTCCATAATCTCCTAACAACTCTTTTGCAATCTTTTCCCTATCAATTGCATAAAAAATAGCCTTTCTAATATTTATATTATTTAAAATATTTTCACTACTTTGCTTGCCTTTAGCATCATTTAGGGAATTTTCATCAACAAGATAACCAGGTACAGATAGATTTGAATTTAAATCTTCCTTAGAGCCAGAAACAACATTGTCACCTAATAGGCTGCTAGCTTGATTTTCTCCAGTAGTCAAACCCAGACTTTTAGATTCAGCAAAATCGCATGAAACACAAATATTTAGAACAGAAAAAAAAATTGTAAAAATTAAGAATAGTAAATTTTTTTTGTAATATATTTTCAGGAAGATTTTAATTTTAACTCACCTGTTAAATTCAAAACTTTAAATGCAAAATTTTTAGATTTTCATAACAAAGGATCTTTTATTTTATAAATCTTATAAAGATTTTCCAGCAAAAAAGCATGCAGCTAAATGCTCGCTGTCATTACTGCTATAATTTTTTAATAAAGGTTCTTTTTGAGAACATATAATTTGAGCATTTGGACACCTAGGATGAAACCTGCAGCCTTCAGGTGGGTTTATTGGGCTAGGGACATCACCCTTTAAAATTATTCTTTTTCTCTGTCTTTCTAAATTTGGATCAGGTATTGGCACAGCTGATAAAAGCCCCATTGTATATGGATGTAAAGGGTTTTTATAAAGCTCCTCACTCTTTGCAATTTCTACTATTTTCCCTAAATACATAACACCAACTCTATTGCTGATATGCTTTACTACCGAAAGATCATGAGCAATAAAAAGATACGTTAAATTAAATTCTTTTTGAAGATTTGTCATTAGATTCAATATTTGGGCTTGAACAGATACATCTAAAGCCGATACTGGTTCATCACAAAGTATAAGCTTAGGGGTTAAAGCTAATGCTCTTGCAATTCCAACTCTTTGTCTTTGCCCACCACTAAATTCATGCGGATACCTATTAATATGTTCAGGATTTAAACCAACAACTTTTAGTAATTCTTTAACTCTTTTTAACCTAACTTTTTTATCTCCTATTTTATGAATTTCTAAAGGCTCTGCTACTATTTCACCAACAGTCATCCTTGGAGATAAAGATGCGTAAGGATCCTGAAAAATAATTTGAATTTCTCTTCTTATTTTAAACATTTCTTTTTGTTTTAATTTAAAAATATTTACCCCATTATAATAAGCTTCCCCACCTGTGGGTTCAGTAAGTCTTAAAAGAACTCTTGCAGTTGTCGATTTTCCACAACCACTTTCTCCAACAATAGATAAAATTTCCCTTTCCTTAACTTCAAAATTTATATCTCTTAATATT
>JACVJA010000048.1 GCA_015661035.1 Candidatus Calidifonticultor daggyaiensis
GTCCGTTGATCTTCCCCCTTTCTACTAAGGAAGGTCGGTTCACTAGGGCCTGGTTTCCCAACTGTTCAGGGTGTCCCCTTCACAGTAAAGCCGGCATGTGCCCTTGCACTTAAAGGGCGATTTCCATCCGCCCCAAGCCGACCTTATGCACGCCCCCGTTACTCTTTAGGGGGCAGATGCCCCATCTAAACTGCCTGAGTGACACTGTTCCCATTCAACCTTGGCTTTTTTCCTAAGGTTGATTGGGGTTAGATCAAAGGCTGTCAGTGGTGAGTGTTCCATTGGCGGCTCCATGCCACCCGGAGATGGCACTTCATAGCCTCCTCACTACGCTATGCACCGCAAACCCAAGATCAATATCACCCTGCAGTAAAGCTGCTGGGGTCTTTTCGTCTAGCCGCGGGTAGGAGGCATCTTCACCTCCATTGTATTTTCACCGGGCAGCTGAGGGAGACAGTTCCCAAGTCGTGAAGCCTTTCATGCAGGCCGGAACTTACCCGACAAGGGATTACGCTACCTTCGGACGGTCAGAGTTACCGCCGACGCTAACCCGTGGCTTGAGCCGGTAAGCGGCTTTCGGTAAAAACACGGAAGCTACCTCCAGCCGTAACACACGGGTGCTGGTCAGGCCTCAGTCCCTATACATCACCTTACGGTTTAAGCAGGGACCTGTGTTTTTGTTAAACAGCCGCCTGGGAAACTTTCACTGCGCCCTGAACCCATCGGATTCAGGGAACCCATCTCCCGAAGTTACGGGTAGTTTTTTTGCCGAGTTCCTTCCTCAGCTTTCACCCGTTGGCCTTGGTATTCTCTACCAGCCCACCTGTGTCGGTTTGCGGTACGGTTACCCGAAAGTTAACCCTACGGGCTTTTCTGGGCCTCGGTTTCATCCGGAACCCCGGAAATCCGGCTGAAGGAAAACCAATTATCCCTCCAGATTACGCCGAAGCGTCACCCTTCAGAACTTTCAGGTAGGGTGGGAATATTAACCCACTGTCCTTCAGCCTCGGGTTTCCCCTTAGCCTTAGGACCGCCTAACCCTTGGCCGATGATCGTCGCCAAGGAAACCTTAGGCTTTCGGCCCCTAGGATTTTCACCTAGGTTGTGGTTACTCATGCCAACATCCGCACTTCTCAGAACTCCATCCGATTTCACAATCGGACTTCACTGCTCTGAGAACGCTCCCCTACTATGCGTATTGATACGCATCCCCGGTTTCGGTAGAAGGCTTAAGCCCCTTTGAATCTTTGGCGCAAAATTCCTTAGCTAGTAAGCTATTACGCACTTTTTAAAGGATGGCTGCTTCTAAGCCCACCTCCTAGCTATCTAAGGAATTCCACTTCCTTAATTTAGCACTTAGCCTTCATTTCGGGACCTTAACCAGGGGTCTGGGTTGTTCCCCTCTCGAGGATGGAGCTTATCCCCCACCCTCTGACTCCAGGGATATTAATCTCGTAGTATTCGGAGTTTGGTAGGAATACCTGGCAAAAACCACGATATCCCTTCCAGTGCTCTACCCCTACGAGAAAAATCCCCAGGCTAGTCCTAAAACTATTTCGGGGAGAACCAGCTATTCCCGAGCTAGTTAAGCCTTTCACTCCTACCCCCAGGTCATCCCAGAGTATTGCACGACTCACGGGTTCGGACCTCCCTCCGCTTTTCGGCGGAGTTCATCCTGCCCAGGGGTAGATCGCTCGGCTTCGGGTCTTGTGCTTTCCCCGAACGGGCTTTTCACCCTCGCTTTCACTCTGCCTTCCCTCGTTTTAACGAGGTTAGACAAGGGGAAAACACAAACTCGTTGGCTCCTGCTCCAAAAGGTACGGTCGCAGAGATTTCTCTCCTTGACCTCTTTGTGAGTGGATGGTTTCAGGTTCTATTTCACCCCGGTCACCCCGGTACTTTTCACCTTTCCCTCACGGTACTTGTCCACTATCGGTGTAGGGGAGATATTTAGCCTTGGAGAGTAGTTTCCCCTGCTTCCTACGAGATTTTCATTTCTCGTAGTACTCGGGAATTAAAGCCAGAAGGTTTTTCTTCTTTCACCTACGGGGCTATTACCCTCTCTGGCCAGTCTTTCCAGACTTGTTCGGTTAGAAGAAAAATTTTTCACCTTCCGGGATTAATCCCTGCTTTAACCCCACAACCCCCTTTACTTGAAAAGTAAAAGGTTTGGGCTTTTCCCTCTTCGCTCGCCGCTACTAAGGGAATAATATCTTTTCCTCTGGGTACTGAGATGTTTCACTTCCCCAGGTTCGCCTTCTGCCAGCTTTTGCTGGCAGAATGAGTGGCATTAAATTTGCCACCCAGGTTTCCCCATTCGGATATCCCCGGATCAACGGTTGCCAGGCACCTCCCCGAGGCTTATCGCAGCCTGGCCACGTCCTTCATCGCTCCCCCTACCCAAAGGCATCCTCCATCCACCCATAAAACCCTTGACTAGCAATTGATAACAAAGATTATTTAATTTTAAGGTGCCTTTTTCAGTCCAATCTCTATGAAAAAATTTTTAATCAAAACAACCGCTGAGAAGCGGTTGTATTTTTTATCTTTTTAATAAAAAAACTTATACCCCATAAAAATAAAAGCAAGGATACTAAATATTTAACAACACCAAAAACAAATGAGAAAAAATCATTTACATACTGGTTCAATATTCCTGGTTGGCCAAATTTAAAAAAACTTAAAAAAAACAAAATAGAAAACATTATAATGATAATGCCATAAACTTCTGACCGTCTCCTTACGTATTGCTTCTTTGGAACTGATGAAGAAATATTATTTTTAGCACTGTTTTTTGAATTGTAAATATTCATACCATTGTTAGTTATTTTATTATTTTTTATCTTATTGCTTTTAATATTATTTGTAGTAACTTTTGTCCTATTACTTTTACTGTTATTTATATCAACTTTTTTATTTTTTCTTTCTAAGCTCTGGCTTAATTTTATATTTTTCAAAAATATTTATCCTTAACTATTTTAGTTAAACTAATGTTATTATTTTATTCTAATGTAATTATTTTAACTATAACCATAGGTTTAATTCTTATATTTTTCAAAAAGAATTTTTCAATATTTTCCTGGATATATTTTTCAATCATTATATTATTAATAATATTTTCATTAAAACACTTTTCTATAGATTCTATAACTAGCAATTTGGCTTCTTTTAAAAGTTCCTCAAACTCTTTAATAAATATTATACCTCTAAATGAAAGTTCTGGCTCGCATAAAATATTTCTATTTTTTAAATTAACAGCTGTATTAACTACAATAATACCATTTCTAGACATAATTTTTCTATCCTTTAAAACCGCATCTTCAGTATCCCCGACACCATAACCATCAATATAAATATTTTGTAAATTTAAATTTCCAGAAATTCTAACCATGTTTTCGTTTAATTTTAGAATGTCTCCATTTTGAGCAATAATTATTTTATCTTCTGGTATTCCAATACTTTTAGCTATAAGTTTATTTTGGATTCTATGTTTATACTCACCATGAATTGGTATAAAATATTTTGGCTTTATAAAATTAATCATCATTTTTATTTCTTCCTGTTGAGCATGACCAGAAACATGCACTCCAGCAATTGATTCATAAAATACTTCTGCACCATGCTTTAAAAGCATATTAATTGTGCTTGAAACAGCATTTTCATTCCCGGGAATTGGTGATGCAGATATTATTACCATATCGCCTCTCATAATTTTTACCTTAGGATGTTCATTTAAAGCCATTTTTCTTAGGGAAGATAAAGGTTCCCCCTGGCTTCCAGTAGATAATAAAACAATTTTATTCAACGGATAATCATCAATTTTTGTAATTGGGATTATTGTATCAGGCTTTATTTTTAAAAAGCCTAAATCATAAGCTATTTTTATTGTTTTTAACATAGTTTTACCTGTTGCAGCAACTTTTTTATTTAATTTGCTCGCAACATCAAAGACCTGCTGGATTCTATGTACATGAGATGAGAAAGTGGCTACAATTATTCTTTTGCTAGCCATACTAAATTTTTCGTAGAGGGTCTTTCCTACTTCTCTTTCTGGTAATGTAAAACCAGCTTCTTCTGCATTAGTACTGTCACAAAATAAAGCTAAAACATCTTTTTCCCCAATATTTGTTAATTTAAAATATTCAGTAAAAATTCCATCAATAGGATATTGGTCAAATTTAAAATCTCCTGAATGTACAATGTTGCCTATATCTGTTCTTAATATCAATCCAATATTATCTGGTATACTATGATTTATTCTAAAAAATTCAAAGTAGAAAGGACCAATTTTTAAGGGTTCGTCAGTGTTTATTTCATTAAAGCTTATTTTTTTTAAATCAAAATTTCCATTAAATTTAGATTTTATTAACCCATTAGTTAATTTTGTGGCAAAAATGGGAATATCATAAATACCAAGCTCTTTGTATAAAAAAGGAATTGCACCAATATGATCCTCATGACCATGTGTAATAATTAAAGCTTTTATTTTAGAAGAATTTTTTTTTAAAAAATTAAAATCTGGAATTAAATAATCTATCCCCGGCAAATAATCATCAGGAAACATAATGCCACAATCAATAATAACTATGTTATTATCTTTTTCAAAAACCATTATATTTTTTCCTACTTCATTTAGCCCCCCTAAAAAAACAACTTTTAAGCTACTTTTTTTTGCCATGATAAATTAATATCCCTTGACTATTTCCCTTTACTAACTCTTCCTTAAAATATTATATTTTGAAATAATTTTCTTAAAAGCCTCTTTTTCTTCAGCAGTCATCTCAATTAAAGGTAGCCTTGGGCTACCTACATTTAGACCCATTAAGTTTAGACCTTCTTTAATCGGTACAGGATTAGTAGTAATAAAAATACCATAAAAAATATCTAAAAGATAACTATGAAGATTTGCGGCTTCCTTTACATTCCCAGATTTAAAGAGCCTTATCATTTTTTTTATCTCTTTTCCAACCAAATGTGAAGCAACACTAATTACTCCATATGCACCCAATGAAAGCATTGGTAGTGTATCACCATCATTACCACTATATATAAAAAATTCCTTTTCTACCCCACTTATTATCTCAGCAATTTGTTTGAAGTCACTGCTCGCTTCTTTTATTCCAATGATATTATTTATTTTTGATAACTCTATGCATATCTTAGATGAAATATTGCAAGAGGTTCTAGATGGAACATTATACAAAATTATAGGTAGTTTTACTTCAGAGGCAATTTTTTCAAAATGCTTATATAAGCCATATTGGCTTGGTTTATTATAGTATGGAGTTACTAATAATAAACAATCGACCCCTATTTTTTCTGCTTCTTTAGAAAGCTCTATAGAATGATTTGTATCATTTGACCCTGTTCCAGCAATTATTTTTATTTTATTTTTATAATTATTTACTGCAAATTCAAAGAGCTTTATTTTTTCCTCATCACTAATTGTTGGAGATTCTCCAGTGGTTCCTGCTAGCAAAACTGCATCACTATCATTAATTATTAAATGTTCAATTAAATTTTTTAAGGAGCAAAAATCAACTTCTCCCTCTTTATTAAAAGGCGTAACCATAGCAGTAATAACTTCACCAAAGTTCATTACGACCTCCAAATACTTTATTTTTTATATCAAATTTCTTATTAGGCCTTAAATTTTGTTTTGTTTTTTTTCTTTATAATTTTTTAATTTTTAAAAAAGCATCTAAAAATCTATTAATTTATCCAAGCCAATTGAAAAAAATGGTAATTTATCTAAATTATTTATTGCAAGTAAAACTCCTGGGTAAAAAGAAAGCCTATCAATACTATCATGTCTAATTTTTAAAGTTTGCCCGGTTGTGCCAAATATAACCTCCTGGCTTGCAAGAAAGCCTTGAGTCCTAATACTATGAATATGAATTCCATTATAAAATGCTCCCCTACTTGATGAAATTGTTTCAACTTCATTTTTACTCAACCTGTCACTTTTAAATTTTTTTTGTTTGCTTATCATTTCAGCAGTTAATATGGCAGTCCCAGATGGAGCATCTCTTTTTTGGTCATGATGCATCTCAATTATTTCACAGCTTTCAAAATATTTTGAAATTAATGATGAAAATTTCATCATTACTACTGCACCAATAGAAAAATTTGGAACTATAAAAACTTTGCAAAACTTTTCATGATTGAATTTTTCTTTACATAATTTTTCAATATAATTTAACTTTTCATTTGAAATGCCGGTTGATCCAACAATTATATTTATATAATTATTTATTGCCCACAAAATTGAATTGAAAGCACTTTCTCCATTTGTAAAATCAATTATTATTTCTGGATTATATTTAAGCACATCATTATAATTACCACAAATTTTTAAACCTTCTGGCTTTGAAAGAAATAATTCGCCAAAATCTTTACCAATATTTGTAATATCTAATCCACAAACAACTTTAAAATTATTTTCTTTAATTAATTCCTTGGTAATAGTTGACCCCATTTTTCCACAAATTCCAAAAACTGCTATTTTTTTCAATTAGTCCCCCTAAAATTATTTTTACTAATTGTTACCAAGCTTAAATTTGCAGGATTAAAGTACTTTTCTGCAATTTTATTAACTTCTTCTAAGTTTATATTATCAATTTTTTTTAAGATTTCATCAATAGTTAAAACCCTTCCATCAATTAATAAAGATTTGCCAAGCCTAAACATTCTTGAACTTATGTCTTCTACTCCAAGTACGATATTACCTTTAGTATTCTCTTTGGCAATATCTAATTCTCTTTGGCTAAAACCATTTTTTATAATATCTTTTAATTCCTTTGATACTAAATTTATTACTTTCTCTAAATTTTTATTTGAAGTTGCACCATAAATTACTATAACCCCTGTGTCTGTATATTGAGTATTGCTTGCAAAAATAGTATAAGATAAACCTTGCTCTTCTCTTATTTTTTGAAACAATCTACTGCTGATACATCCTCCTAAAATATTAGTAAATAATGATAATGCATATTTATCGTAGCTTTGCCTACTGCAGCCTGGTCCTCCTAAGCAAAAATGGCTTGTAATGGTCTTTCCTTTGTAATGTTTTATTTTTTTACTATAAAAATAATTATAAGGTTTAGAGTCTTGGTCACTTTTATTGTTTATATTTGTATTATTTTCATAACTAAAATCTTTGTAATTGTATTGCCCTCTTTTTTTATATTCTTTATATAATGTTTCTTTATCCAATTTGCCTAACATTTGATTATTCTGGCTTTTTTCATTTTCTAATAAATTTAGTTCTTTAATTTTTTTATTAATCAAATCAACAAGAAATTTATGGTCAACATTACCAGCAGCTGAAATGACCATACTCTCCAATTTAAAATTTTTTGAAAAATAATTTTTTATAATATCTGAATCTAATATGCTAAGTGATTTTTTAGTTCCAAGAATTGGCAGACTTAAAGGATGATTGTTAAAGATTACTTCATAAAAATAATTAAAAATATCATCTGAAGGGTTATCTTTTACCATCTTTAATTCTTCAAAAACAACATTTTTTTCTAATTTTATATTCTCTGGTAAAAATGATGGCTGGCAAACTACATCAAATAATAATTCTAAACAATTTTCTAAATGATTATCAATAAAATCTGCATAAACACAGCTGTTTTCTTTATCTGTAAAAGCATTAAATTCTGCTCCCATTGAGTCAAATGCAATTGCGATATCTTTATATGATCTTTTTTTGGTGCCTTTAAATAAAAGATGTTCAATTAGGTGTGTAATTCCATTAATTTCTTTGTTTTCATTTCTGGAACCAACTTTTATCCAAAAACCAAGTGAAATAGACCTAAAGTGTGGAATATGCTCACTAATTATTTGTAGACCACAGTCAAGCTTTGTTATTTTATAATTTTCAAATTCATACTTGTTAGAATTTTTACTAGTTATTATTTCTACTATTTTATTTGTCACTCCTATATTGTTAAACTTTATTTCTATTTTTAAAAAAAATTAAAAAATTTTTTAAAATATAAGCAATTAAAAATATACACTACTGCTTTTTTAAAATTTTAACTAATTAAATTTTAACTAATTAGATAATCAAATATCTTTATTTAAATATCTTTAATATTTAAATATCTTTAATATATCTTTAATATCTTAAATATCTGTTCGTTCAAGTGAAATCTTCCTGTCCTTTTTATCTATAAAAGTAATTTTTACATTAATTTTATCACCTAATTTTAAATATTCTTCAACCCTGCTAATTCTCTTATTTACAATTTTTGAAATATGTAATAGTCCGTCCACTCCAGGGATTAAATTTATAAAAGCACCATATGGAGTAATACCAACGACCGTTCCAATAAATTCATCACCAACTGTAATATCATCTATCGTTTTTAACATTGCTTGAATTCTTTTCTTAGCTAAATTAATTTTTTCTAAGTCACTGCCTGTAATTGATACTAATCCTTCCCCATTCGAATCAGTAATTTCTATTTCATCTAACCCAAATTCATCTTTAATGCTTTTTACTATTTTTCCTCCTGGCCCTATAATTTCACCAATTTTATCTTTTGGTATTTTAAAAG
>JACVJA010000049.1 GCA_015661035.1 Candidatus Calidifonticultor daggyaiensis
TTTTTATCTTTTAATCTTTTTTTTCTTAAATTTAAGCCTAAAATGATATTATGATATACAGAGCGATTAAAAAGAAAAGGCTCTTGAAAAACAACTGCCATTTTTTTTCTAATAAATGTTTTATCAATATCTCTGCTTAATATATTTATTCCATTAAAAAAAATATAGCCGCTGTCAGGCTTTTCAAGTAAATTTATAATTTTTACAAGAGTTGTTTTCCCACAGCCATTAGGGCCAATTATTGCTAAAATTTTATTTCGTTCTAAGCTTAAATTGTCAATTTGTAAATTAAAAGACCCAAAATAGTCTTTTTTTAAATTTAACACTTCTAAAATTATCTTTTCCAAGGAAATTTTCCTTTTGCTAAACCTTTCTTTTTAATTTCATCATATATATACCTATTCTGTAAAAACTAAAAAATAAAAAAGCCAGCAAAGGAGATTTGCTGGCTTATAACTTTAAAAACCATTTTTTATAGCAAACATATCTCCTTTCCAAATGGGAGGCTAGTTTGTTTCCAAACTAACCCTATCGCTCATTTGTCATATTAAATCTTAAAGTTAAACACAACCCATTTAGATTTAACTTAGACAAAATGAGTCGGAGATATTAAATTTTTAAAATAACAAAAATAAAATTTATTTAGAATATTATCTTAAATAAATATAATAACACTTTTATTTTAACAAAATTACATCAACACTAAAATCTTTTTCAATAACACTGGCTTCTTCAGGTAAAATTGCCAGTCCATCTGCTTCTGCCATTGATGTTAAAATGCCAGACCCTTGCATTCCAGTTTTTTTAAAATAATAGGTATTATCTTTTTGTTCAATTTTTACCCTAATAAAGTCCGTTCTACCTGCAGGATGTATGTAAGTCTCTAAGGGTGATGCAATTATTTTTTTTCTAAATAAATCTTTTTCACCCAAAAACTTCTTTATAAGCGGCCTTACATATAATTCAAAACAAACCATTACTGAAACCGGGTTTCCAGGCAAGCCAAAAATAAATTTATCTTTATATATAAAAAACGCAATGGGTTTACCCGGGCGTTGATTTACTCTCCAAAAAATAAGCTGCGCTCCCATGTCCTCTAATACAGATTTTGTATAATCATAATCACCTAAAGAGACTCCGCCGCTCAGCAGTAATATTTCACACTCATTTAAAGCATAAATTATTTTATCTTTAATTAATTTCATTTCATCTTTTACAATGCCGTACAATTTAAATTCAGCACCAGATTCTTTAACTTGGGAAGCTAAAGAATAACTATTACTATCTCTAATTTTTCCAATAGTAAGTTTTTCTTCAATTGGTATTATCTCATCACCAGTAATAATAATTCCAACTTTGGGAGGCTTATAAACTAACACTTCCGAAAAACCTAAAGAAGCCATTACACCTATATCAGCAGGATATAATTTTTTCATACTCCTCAAAACAATATCTCCTGCTTTAATATCCTCTCCCTTGTAACGTATATTATCACCACTTTTAAATTCTTTAAAAACTAGAACATTTTTGTCTTCTTTAACTGCATATTCTTTTGGAACAATACAATCACTTCCATTTGGTATTGGTGCACCTGTCATTATTGGAACAGCCTTACCATTTTCTAAAATAAAATCTGCAACCTGTCCTGCAGGAAGTTCTTTATCTAATAGAGATAGCCTTACAGGATAATTTTTATCAGCACCTATAATATCAAAAGCTTTTACTGCATAACCATCCATTGCAGAATTTGTAAATAAAGGTATATCTTCATTTGCAACAATGTCTTGAGCAAGTATTTTACCTAAGCTTTCAATTATCTTAACTTTTTCAACCTTTTGTTTTACTTCAAAAGACAGTACCTTTTCTGTTGCTTCTTTAACAGAAATCATATTACCTCTCAAAAAATAAAATTTTTAATTAAGTAATTAGTAAAAACTATAAATTTTACCAATCGGCAATTTTTATCACTTTTTCTTTTAAATTTAATCTTTTTAAATACTTCTCTATTTTTATGTTTTCAATTAGAAAATCTTTATCAATTTCAGCTAAAGGTATTAAAACAAAATTTCTTTCTTTAAATTTAGGATGAGGTAATTTTAATTCATTTGAATCAAGCAATAACCCGCTAAAGTCAATTAAATCTAAATCAATAATTCTTGGTCCATATCTTATGTTTAGATTTGAACTTCTTCCCATTATAAACTCTATATATTTTAAATATCCAAATAACTCAAAAGCTAAGAAGAATAAAATGTTATCTGATATTTTAAATTTACTTTGGCTTTCTTGGATATTTGCATTTTTTAGATTTATCACATTACTTAAATCACTTTGCCTATTCACACTACTTATACTTAAACCATTTGTAAGATTTATTTTATTAATTTTTTGGTTAGAAATAAATTTTCCTTTTAATACTATATTATAAAAACTTTCTTGGTTGGTATAATACATTGGTTCAGTCTCATATATTGAAGAAACTTTATCTATTATTATATTCTTATTTAAAGCTAATATTTTTACAGCATTTCTTAAATTATTTTCTTTATCACCAACATTTGAACCTATTGATATAATAAAATCAAAAAATTCAAGCTCTTGAATTTCTTTTCTTTTTAAAAAATATTTAACACCAACTGAATTTAAATTTTCTTTGATTGGAGGATTTATTTTTTCAACACAAACCTCAACATCCTTTATAAGCAAGGATAAGTTTATTATCTTTAGCGCAATGACTTCTGCTAGTGTTTCAAGTAAATCGAACTTATTAGAATTATTAACATCTTTAGTAATATTAATTATATCCGAATAATTAACAGTATAAATTATATTATCTTTACCGATAATATCAATTTTATCAATTTTATCTGTATTATTAATGTTAAGATTAAGATTATATGAAACTTTTTCTAATATTTCTATTTCGGATTGCCTACTAATATTAATTTTAATATTATATAAAAAATACTGACCATTTTGCTTCTCAAATTCATTAACACCATGGTAACCAAAAAGTTTTAAGTCTTTAATAAATATTTCCATTTTTTTATTTTATTCACTTAAATTTTTAATACTTTGCGCAATTTTAATTGCTTCTTTAGTCTGCTTAACATCATGAACACGAAGCAGACTTGCTCCATTTATATAGCTTACAACTGCCGCAGATATACTTCCAAAAAGCCTCTCTGCTGGTGAGACACCACCAAGTAAAGTACCTATAAAAGATTTTCTTGAAGCACCAATCAAAACAGGATACCCCATATTACAAAAATCTTTTATTTTTGATAGAATTTTTAAGTTGTGGTCTAAGTTTTTACCAAAACCAATTCCAGGGTCAACTATTATCTTTTCTTTTTTTACACCAGCTAAAATTGCTTTTTCTGACTGGGTATACAGATAATCATAAATTTCATCAATTAAATCATTATATTGTGGATTTTTCTGCATTGTCTGAGGTGTACCTTTAATGTGCATTATAATTACTGAAACATCTTTTCTTTTTATTACTTCTAACATATTTTCATCAAACGTTAACCCGCTAATATCATTTACTATATCAGCGCCTGTATTTATTGCATATTCAGCAACTTCAGCCCTATAAGTATCAATTGATATTAAAATATCAAAATTTTTCTTTATAAAACTTAAAATATCTTTAACCCTTAATAGTTCCTGATTTACATCTACTGGCTCTGAGCCAGGCCTGGTTGAAAGACCACCAACATCAATAATATGAGCACCTTCATTGACAATTTGTTCGGCTCTTTTTTTTGCTGATTCATAATCATAATATAAGCCTCCATCATAAAAAGAATCAGGTGTTACATTTAAAACACCCATAATAATTGCGCCTTCTTTTTCAATATCAAATTTTTTATTAGAAATTATTAAAATTTTCTTTTCTTTAAGTTTATTATCTTCAATTGATTTTATATAATCTTTCAATAATAATGATAAGTTTTTTAACCCAAAAGGTTGATACCTTATTTTTTCAGCCAAACTCTTTAAAGAATTGATTGACCCTAAAATAATAACATCAGTTAAACCTGTAGAAGAAATTAATGTATTTCTCGAAGTTACTACATCACCACCCCTTGCAAGCATTTCCTGCTTTAAAATATTTGCAGCTTTTACATCCAAATCTTTAACTTTTAACGCAATTGGAAAGAGCTTTTTTGACATTATTTTTTGTCCTGCTAAAGTAGCCCCAATTTTTGAAAATTCTTCTAGAGCTTCTTTATAGCTATTTATTTCAATTTTTCTTATTTTATAAGCCATTATTTTTTATAATCCATTATAGATAACTAGATAATTATTAAAATTTACATATTAAAGCGCTTTATTAATAATCTACCCTCATTAACAATCTATTATAATCTATTAATCTATTTTAGAGATTTTTAATTATCCACCAGGTTTTATTAAAGCCATTGCTTCAGCCCGTGAAGCTGGATTTTGTCTAAATAATCCCCTAACTGCAGATGTAACAGTTAAAGTGTTAGGTTTTTTTACTCCTCTAATACTCATACATAAATGTTCAGCTTCAACAATAACCATAACCCCCCTAGGCTCAAGCTTATTCATTATTGCATCAGCTACAAGTGTTGTAAGACGTTCCTGAACTTGAGGCCGCCTCGAAACAATTTCTAATACCCTTGTAAGTTTGCTCAAGCCAACAATTTTTCCAGATTTATTTGGAACGTATGCAATATGTGCCTTACCAACGAATGGCACTAAGTGATGCTCACACACTGAATAGAATGGTATATCTTTAACAATTATCATTTCATCATGATTTTCATCAAAGAGCGGTTTTAATTCAATTGAAGGATCTTTTCCTATTCCACTAAAAAGTTCTTCATACATTTCAGCAACCCTTTTTGGTGTTTTCTTTAAACCTTCCCTTTCTAAATTTTCACCTATACCTTTTAAAATTAATCTAACACCTTCTTCAATTAGACTCTTATCCAACTTTAAACCCCCGAATTATATTTAATTTTTAAATATATTTTATTAATCTTTATTTATATATTATTTGCTAATTTTATTTATATTATTATCTAATTTTATTTTATCTTTTACTGTCTTTATCTTTTTTTATATTTATGTCCTTGCTAAATTTATTCTATCATTATACTTTTGCTATTTTTACCATTTTGCTATCCTTATTCCAAAGTCCTTCCTCCAAATATGTATTTTATTTTACAATTTATAAAAATTAAATAAAGTAATAATTATATGAATTATATACACAAGGAAAAACAAAAAGACAGCCAACTTTACAAATTAGCTGTCTTTAAAATTCTCTTTTTTATTTTCAACTTTAAGCTTTTTATAATTTAAAACTAGGTTTTTTTTCTTGTTCTTTTAGTTATATTTCTTTTAACATTTAAACTTGCTGTATCTTCCTTTTTAATTTCGCCACTAACCTTTGAAACCGTTTTTAGTGCTGTCTTAGATTTAACATTAGAAGAACTGCTTTTACTGCTGTCCAAGCCATTAACATCATTTAAATTCTTTGAATCATTTAAATTCTTTGAATCATTTAAACCATTATTTACAAAAGAATTTACTCTATTTTTTTTGTGGCTTTTAACATTAAAAAGCAAATTCATTACTTCTTCTCTAGTTAAAGTCTCCTTTTCTATAAGTTTATCTGCTAATGTTTTTAAAGCTTCGCTATTTTCAGAAATTAACTGTTTTGCTCTATTATAGCATTCTAATATAATTGAATTTACTTCTTTGTCAATTTGTGATGCTATCTCTTCACTATAATGTGGCCTTGAAATTATTTCTTTCCCTAAAAATACTTCTTCTTCATCAATTTTATATGTTACAGGCCCAAGCTTATCACTCATTCCAAATTCAGTTACCATTTTTCTTGCAAGCTTCGTGGCTCTGTCTAAATCGTTTTGGGCACCACTAGTAATGTCATCAAAATTTAGCTCCTCGCTTACACGGCCACCTAATAATTGTGTAATATTATCTATAAGTTCCTTTTTTGTCTTTAGGTATTTATCTTCCTCAGGTAAAGTTATAACATACCCTAAAGCTCTTCCTCTTGAAATTATTGAAATTTTATGGATAGGATCAGTATTAGGTAATATATGAGATAATATTGCATGACCTGCTTCATGAAATGCAATAATTTTCTTTTCTTCCTCAGAAATTACTCGAGTCTTTTTCTCAGGTCCAGCTATTACTCTTTCAATAGCATCCTCTATTTCAAACATACTAATTTTCTTTTTATTATGCCTTGCAGCAAGAAGCGATGCTTCATTAAATATATTTGCAAGATCAGCGCCAGTAAAGCCTGGAGTTTCTTTAGCAATAGTTTTTAAATTTACATCTTTATCAAGCGGTTTTCCTCTTGCATGTATTTCTAGTATTTTTTCACGACCAATAAGATCAGGTCTATCTACTGCAATTTGCCTATCAAATCTGCCAGGTCTAAGAAGTGCTGGGTCTAATATATCAGGCCTGTTTGTAGCAGCAATTAAAATTACTGTACTATCTTGGTCAAAACCATCCATCTCAACAAGTAGCTGATTTAATGTTTGCTCTCTTTCATCATGACCTCCACCCAATCCTGCGCCTCTATGCCTTCCCACTGCGTCAATTTCATCCATAAAAATTATTGACGGCTGAGCTGCTTTTGCTTGTGCAAACAAATCCCTTACTCTTGAAGCCCCAACACCAACAAACATTTCAACAAACTCAGAACCTGAAATACTAAAAAAAGGAACACCGGCTTCACCAGCCACAGCTCTAGCAAGTAAAGTTTTTCCTGTTCCAGGAGGTCCATAAAGCAGAACGCCTTTTGGAATCTTTGCCCCCATGGCTTTAAATTTACCAGGGTTTTCAAGAAATTCTTCAATTTCTCTTAATTCTTCAATTGCCTCATCAGCACCAGCCACATCTTTAAATGTAACTCTATTTTTGCTCTTATTTGCAACACGGGCTCTGCTTTTACCAAACTGTAATACCTTTCCACCACCACCCTGTAATTGATTCATCATAAAAAATATCAAGCCAAAGATAAGCAAGAATGGCAGAGCACTAACCAATATTTGAATCCAAATTGATTGCTTTTGATTATCAACTTTAAAAGGAACAGAATTATCTAATAAAAGCTTAGTAATATCATAATTTTCTAAAAATGTTACCTTAAAAGATGTTCCATCATTTAGCTTACCTTCAATAATTTTATCTTCACCTTTAATATTTAAAGGCTCAGAAGTATTAATTTCCTTATTTTGTACCTTTTGAACAAACTCATTTAAACTAAGTTCTTTTACAGCTGGCGCCATAAACAAAGGATTTCTAAAAATTAGAAATATTACAACTATAAGTAGTATTAATAATGCAATATTTTTAAAACTTCTTTTCAAGTATAAACACTCCCCTTTTTATTAAATTCCAATTTTATAAAACTACATTACACATTGCATTGTACATTATTTGATATTATATAATATTTTTAAGAATTTAGAAAATGCAAAACTAATTTAGAAAAACATAAAAAACATTAAAAAAACTAAACATGCTAAATTAAAGAACCTAAATATAGGTATAAGAATCTTTTGCAGCACTTTTTTAGCAGATTTTGTTCTAGTTTTTTTTAGCGACTTTTTTAATCATTCTTCATCAATATAACCTATAAACGAAAGGTTTCTAAATCTCTCACCTATATCAAGCCCATAGCCTATTACATATCTATTTGGGATATCAAATCCTTTATACTTAATATAATTTTTAATTTTTCTAGGAACATCTTTATCAAGTAATGCACAAACTTCTATGCTTTTAGGATTCCTGGCTTCTAAATTTTTAATTAAATAATTTAATGTCCTACCAGAATCAACAATATCTTCAATAATTATAACATCCTTACCTTCAATATTTGTATCTAAATCTTTTGTTATTCTTACAATACCTGAACTTACCTTTGCATTTCCGTAACTTGATACAGCCATAAAATCAAAAACAACTGGAACATTTATATGCCTGCAAATATCAGCTACAAAAATAAATGACCCTTTTAAAACTGCTATTAAAACAGGCTTTTTATCTTTATAATCTTTTGTAATTTGTCTTCCAAGCTCTTTTACTTTCTTTTGCAGAGTTTTAGAGTCAATTAATACATGGATTTTTGAATTATCAGTCACTTTAAATTAACACCATTCTTTAAAATTATAATTTTTTAACAAAAATAATCTTAAATTATAATCTATTATAATATCAAATTTTTTTTAAAGCATTATTTTTATTACTTCAAGTTAATTTCAATTTTTGTCTATTACTGCATTAAAACTTTTTAAATATTTTTAAAATAGTTCTATTAATCTAACATATTATAACAATTTATTTAATTTTTTTCTTTGAATTAAAATTAGGTTTGACTTCTAAAAACAAGATTTTTTTTGTATTATTGTCAATTTTTACTCTATCATCAATTCTATAGCCGCAAACCCAAATTATTTTTTCTTTATCTTCAAAAATAGGAATACTTTTTCTAAGACTCTTTGGAACTTTCTGGTCTATAAAAAAATCATGCAGCTTC
>JACVJA010000050.1 GCA_015661035.1 Candidatus Calidifonticultor daggyaiensis
AAGAAATTGAAAAATTATTTAAAGGTGTTATTCGTTATGTTGAATAATTTAACATTTTAAATTAGTAATTTTTTAACATATTGACATAGTAACAACATAACTAATTTTTCTTGGTGCTTTATCTTTATCTGATAGTGATTTATACAACCAGAAATTAACAGGTCTTTTTGGATCTTCTGTACGAAAACATTTTGAAGATGAAGATTCATATGAAATTCCCATTTTATATTTTTTACATAATTCATAAAATAATTTCATTATTTTAAAACGTTCCTTTTGCGCTGATGTTAATTTCAACTCTTCAACACATTCTTTAATAATTAACTGCTTATCATTACAAAACCTATACCATTGAAAAAATTTTTCATATTGCTCTTTTGAATACCATGCCATACCTGCAAATAAATCTGCGGTTTGAATAAGATGTGCATCTTTTGATTCACACTCCTCAACAATTTCAATCTTATATAATTTTTTTAAAACAATATTATATTTAAAGTTATTTTGATTAAACAAATCAGGAAAATCAATAGACAAAGATTTATAATCTAAGATTTCATGCATTTTGTTCCAATCAATCACATTGTGTTTATCAGGACAAAGTTTCCATATAGCATTATCAGGCCATCTGTTTTTGAGTACATTATTAAATAAATGAAAATACATTCTCGCTAAATTAGCAATATCATCTCTTTTCTTTATTTTATGCCTTGAATCTTCAATATCCCAGATTAAAATATTAATTCTTAATAAATTATTTTTACAAACAGGAATCAAAGAGTATATTATTTTTTCTGCCGCAAATCTTAATTTTGCGCTATTAAAATTTCTCCATTTAAATTCATCAATGTTAGATTCAATCAATTTATTTTTTATTTCATTATTCAATCTAATTATTGTTTCTTTTTCTCCTGAAATCATACAAATACTTCTAAACCGCCCCTGATTCCAATTTGACTCATCTGCAAAAGCAATGTGAGTAAAACTCTCGTTCGTTATATTACTTTTCATAGTTCGTATTTATTTTTTAAATTTATAATGGCCATTTTTCACCATTATTTCTCTTATTTTTTCTGTTTCTTTATTATTATACGAATCTAATTTTTCAACTATTTTACAAAGAATGTCATCGTCCCAACTCGGTATAAAACCATCAAGCATATTTAAAATAATTTCCAATATCGTATCCTCAAAATTTCTGTTAGACAAAATTAATAAATATTTAAGAAAAAAACTCTCGTTATGATTAACTGCTGCATAAGGTGCGCATTGTAAAAGCCAATTTTTATAAGGCGATTCATTAAGATTATAATCTCCAGAAATAAACCCGCAGGTTAATAAACATAAATTAGACAATACTTTTTTATCATTACTATCTAAATCCCTTTGTTTATAATATAAATATTGTTCATTCCAAAAATTAAATATATTTGCAAATATTTTTTTTCTCAACTCGTCATTTGTATTATTTTTCTGCCACTCTCTAATTTCCTGCCAAAAATATTTTGTAATATTACAAATATTTTCTGTATCCCTTTTTTTAATTAATTTTTCAAACAATTCTTTATCCCAATCCAGAATATACCCCACCCCAATATGTCTTATTAACTGTTCTCTAATATTTTTATTTTTAAAATCAAAATGAATTATTTTTTCATAATTTTTTTTCATTTCATTAAATATTATTTTATATACTTGAGTATAAGAATAACCATGTATAAATGCCTGCCATTTTTCTTGGTTAGGATCGAGTTTGCTTATTTCCTGAATTTTCTGTTTTGCAAATTTTTCATCCATATTCCAGAATTGTGGTAAATAATATCCTAAAAATGTAAATGCATTTATGCTGGCAATATTTTGAATTTTCAATATATCTTCAAATCTTTGTTTTAAATCATCATCCCATTTAACCTTTTTATTCTTCTCATTTTCATTATTTTTTTCCTTTATACGAATTTCTCTCAAACAAAAATTTATAAATGCTTCTATAATTCTACCGCAAAATGAATTCAAACCGTAACTTACATAATCCTGTATCTCTTCTTTTTTATCATCCATAATAAATTTTTCTTCAGTTAATAACATTATTGTTTCTTTTAATTTATCTATATGTTTTTCCTCTATTCCCCACTCATCATTTTTTATTATTTCAATTAAAAACATTGCAATACCAGATAAAGCCCACTTATAATCAGCCTTAAAATGTTCATTAGAATATTTTAATTTTCCGTTTAGGAATTCTTCCTTGCTTATATATTTTTTTATAAAATCAAATACCTTAGAGAAATTTATATCCTTTTTAATTTTAAATCCTTCTGCAAAACCCCAGAAAATATGATATGTATAAAAATAATCTAATTCTAATAATGGTTGATAATCTGAAATAAATTTATCTGGATATTCTTTTGCTGCTGCCATTAATACATCTGCTAAAGCTTCTACTGTTGGTTCATCAAAACTATTGTTTTTAAATCCAAAAGTATATTGTGCAAATTCTTCATTAGTCATTTTTAAAATATCTTCTATTTTCAATGGTGATTTACCATATCCAAAACCAGTAGTTATCCTGAAAGCCCCTATCATTTCTTTATTTATTCCTGTTTGCTTTTTTATTTCATCATATTTAGTTTTAAAATATTGATTTTTTTGCAATGCAGAATACCATTTTTGTTTCCAGTATAATTTATACTGTTCCGGATCTTCCTCTGTATAAAATTTAAACCCCTTTTCAATAATGCTTTCTATTTTTTTTAAATTTTCATCTTGTAAATTTTCTGCAAAGTGTTTTAACAACTCAAAATTTTCCACTTCATAATTTGGATCATTAAACAAATCATCACCCATTACGTTTATTAAATTTATAAACTCATCAAAAAAATTGTATTTTTTAATAAAAAACAAATATAATCTTTTAAAAATTGGGTATTTATATTTTTCTGATAAAAGAATATTTAAAGTTTGTTTTTTCGTGTCATCATTTTTACTCTCTAAATAACCAATTATTAGTTGTATTAAAACATTTATTAATAATTCTTCCACATCATCTAATTCTCTACCACCCCCTTCAGGAATTTGCGGCAACCAGATATATGAATAATCATATAAAACATTAACATATTTTTCTAAAAGTATATTTAAAACCATATCCAATAATTTAATTATTAATTCATTGCTATCTAATCTTTCTCCAAGTTTTTTTGAATGTTTTTTATCTATTAACCCTTCAAGTAACCAGTATTTTTCTAATGAAAATTTAGGTTCTTTCTTTTTATACACTTGGTTTTCTTCCCAATCATATTTTAAACAGGTTAAAAAAATATATTTTGCTTTTTCAATATCTTCTTTTTTATCAGTGATAAATTTAGGCAACAATTCATCAACAACAATTGAAGCAGACAAAATGAATTTCGTATCAATCCACTTTTCCAATAATTTAATAATTTCAAAATCTATTTTAGCATTTGGCAAATTTATTAAAATATTAATAAATGATTTCCATATTCTTGGATTATCAATTTTTTCTTCCATAAATTCTGTTATATTTTTAATAATTTTTAATAATTCTTTTATATTTTCATCATTTGATATAAATTCATTATTTTTAGATAATTTTTCAAGATAAGGTAAAACATTCCAATAAGGCAAATAAAAAAATCCGTCTCCTTTATTAACAGGCTTTAATTTTTCAATATCAGGAACAAAAAAACAATATTCTTTTAAAAGATTAAACCATATTTCATTATCTGCATGTAAAAAAAAATATCTTGCATAAACTTCATTTTTTATTTTATTTAATATTAATTCCACTTCTGTTTTTGTAATTTCTTTTTTATGTTTTTTTATAATAGCATCAATATATGCCAAATCGCTAAATAATGAATCCTGAAATTCATTTAATGCTTTGGCTCTATCGCTATTTTTAATTGGCTCTACTAATTTTGAATATTCTGTTTCATCCAGTATATTATTATAAAACTTTACAGCTTTAATTCCTTGAAATCTATCAGGAATATCTTTGATTTCCAAATCAAGTAAAACAGGAAGTATTTTTATATTTTTACCTGATAATTGTTTTAATGTTGCAAGATCAATCTCTTCTTGTACCCATTTACTTTGAATAGAATTTTTTGAGAATATTATCATAAAAAAATCACTTTTTTCTATTCCTTCTTCTATTTTTTGCTTTATACAATCTCCTGTTTTTATATCCCAATCATCAACAAATGTATCAATACCGTCATTTTTAAATTTCTTATCTAAAGAATGAACAAAATCATGGTCTAGGGACGAATGTGAAATAAATACTTTACTTTGCATTTTCCGCCTCCTCCTTAGCATTCAAGGAAGTGTTTTTCGGATATAACAAATTATTTATTTGTTCTAAATAACTAATTAATGCATCATAACCCTTGTTTTCTATATCGTATTTTAAAACTATTAAATTAAAATTCTCTTTATATATTTTCTCTAAAATAGAATTATAATCTTTGTTATTGTTGTATTCAGGTAATAAAACATAGCGATTACGACCAGATTTTTTTGTATCATATAAAATTTGAAGTATTTCATAATCAGATAAACTATAACCAATAAAAATTACAGGGTAATTAGAAAAAACATTTGTTAAAAATATTTTTATAGGACTATTTCTTTCTAAATAATTTTTAAAATATTTTTTTTGTGTTAAAATCAAACTTTCTTTATCATCAATTCTGCCATGTAAATAATTTATCTTTTTATCCGGATTAAAATTTAAGTGGACTTTTTCAATATCTAATTTTTTCTTAAAAATTTTATCAAAATTTGTTGTTATTATTTTAAATTTGTCATCGTGTAATATTTGATACATAGCATTAATAATTTCTGTATTTATCTTTGCTTCTTTTTCATTATAAAGATTATCAACAATTTGATAAAATTTATCTTCATCTATACTTTCCAAATAATCTAATGCATACTTTTTATCCATTCTTTTTAAATACTCTTTTATGCTAAAACTTAAATTCTCAAATTTTTCTATTACTTCATTCACGAATTCATCCCAGAGCCAAAATCCCATCTGTTTTGAAAACCCTGCCCCTAAAAACAAATAAACCCTTTCTTCCTCTCTAATATAATTAATAAAATCATCATATTTTCCATTGTTGTTTTCAATTATTTTACTCATTTTTTTAATCTATTTAATCCCCTCTATTACCTTTATTTCCTCTTCCGTTATTCCGTAAAGTTCATAAACAAGATTGTCAATTTCTTTATTTACTTCTTCTATTTGTTTTTGGTTGGATTTTTCATTAATATCTTCTTCTTTCTTTAATTTTTTATTTAATTCAATTATTATTGAAACTAACTCGCATAATTTATCATACATTGTTTTTTCTTTTGTATTTGTGAAATCAATAGGTTTAATCGGGAACAAAGACAATTCTTTTATTTTAAATTGGGGGAATATTTTTCTCTGCATTTTCCCAAACCTAAAATAAAACCAATAAGATATTAATCTTGAATTAATAATTCCTAAAATATATTTTAAATCATAATCATTATCTTTCTTTTTTATTATCATACTATTTCTATCATTTATTATATTCTCTTTTACTAATGCTGCATATATCAAATATGGCAATTTCCCGGGGATTTGTCTTACCAGAATTCTATTTCCCAGAAACAAATCAGGAGTTCTTGCTGCAGCTAAATTTTTGCCATATTTTATATATTGTCCACTCCACCCAATAAAATATCTTTGGACATCTTTACCGTCTAAATATTTCAGGTATTTATTATTGATTTTCTTGTCACTATGATAAATTCTTTTTTCTTTCATTTCTTTTGTTTGCATTGGATTACCTTTCCCCACTTCATATGCATTTATTCCAGCTTTAATCATAACTATTTCTTCTAATTTAATTGAATTTATTTTAATTTTTTGTGAAATATTTATTGCTTCTCTATTTTTTATCAGTTCATAACTGATAATTAAATTCTCATCTAATAAAAATTTATTTGTTTTACATTTTATTACTGGTAATATTTTCCCATTTATCAATTCATTTAATCCGATATTGTTATATCCTTTTTTTGAAAAAATTAAAATTGCTGTATCTACGTTTGCGTCCTGAAAAACTCTATCATAACTATTAACTATTTCAATTTCATATGTATCTTTTAAAACAAATTCTCTGAATTTTAAAGTCGTATCAATAGTTAACCAGTTATTTGGTATAATAAATCCAAGTTTGCCTGAATTTTTTAATAAATTAAACGCTTTCTCTGTAAACATTATATATGTATTCAATTGATACTGAACTATCTTATATGTTTTATAAAAATATTCTTTTTCTTCCTTTTTAAATCCTTCGTCTCGGGCAAAAACATACGGTGGATTGCCTATTACCACATCAAATCCTCCTTCATCCACCATAATATTTTTAAACTCTTCCTCCCAGTTAAACGGCTTTACGTTATAATAATCACTCCCGAAATACCTTGTCAATTCCAACACGTTGCCGGAAATCAGCGAATTTCCGCATTTAATATTTTTATCCAGCATCGGCAGGACAGCGGTCCCTTTCACAAATCCCCATTCACCTTCCAGCATCTTTAGCATCAATGAAAGTTTTGTAACTTCTACTGCCTGTTCATCTATATCAACTCCAAAAATATGATTTCTCAATATCTCTGCTTTCTCCTGTATTGTAAGTTTTGTCTCCGAATCCGGTGTATCTATTGTTGTTTGTCCTTCTGTAACAACCCTTTTCGATTTACTTTTTAACTTGGCATAATATTTAAGCATTTCTTCATACGCTCTTATTAAGAAACTGCCAGAGCCGCATGCAGGGTCAAGTATCCTTAATTTTTTTACCTTTTTTTCTGGTAATTCATCCAGTAATTTCCCGACTGTATTTTTAACAATATAATCCACAATGTATTCCGGTGTGTAATAAACACCACCTGCTTTTCTAACCTCAGGTTTCAACTCGTATTTTAAATAATCGCCTGAAAGGTTTATTGTGTAGCCAAGATACTGTTCATAAATATTTCCAAGCACTTCTATAGGAATAGCATCAAACATATACGGGTCATAAGTTTGCTGGATTATTTCATTCATATCTTTAAAATCCAGCATCAAATCTCTTTCCCAGTCCTGTTCTTTAAACAAATCGCTGTTAAAAACTTTTTCATACTCCCTGAACAAACCAGAAAGTATGTAAGTGTAAGTATTTAATGCAACATTTTCTCCCCTTTCATCAAATCTTGGTTTTATATATCTTATTTGTGTTAATTGTCTGTCTTCACAAAAGCGGATAAAAATTATTCTATCTAATATTTTCTGTGTAATTTCCTTTAAAAATTGTGCGTCTTTTTCTCTATCTTTTGAATGAAATAAATCTTTATTATTTTTATAAAGGTTTTTTGCGAGAGATTCGCGCCAGTTCTCAAGGTCTTCCAAAATTGACTTATCAACAGACACCCTGTCTCTGGGCTTTAAGGTAAATAGTTTTTCAAGCGAACCGGCAGCGACTTCCTGTTTTGATAACTGCCATATTTCATCAAATTTATCCAGATATTCATTCCATTTGAGGTCTATCTTTAATCCTTTTTTAATATATCTCTTATCTGGTTTTAAAGTTGCATCAAAAAACATAAGTCCTTCAAAATCAGTTAAAAGGACAAAGGGGACATCTTTCCTGTTGAAACAATATTTAACTGCCTGCGGGATTGCATTTTCAAGTTCATATCGGATAGGTTTTGCTTCCACGAAAAATACAACTTTATTATTTAGTTTTATACCATAGTCCACCCTTTCCCTGGATACCTTTTCCTCCATTGTTACTTCATCATGATTTGTTACATCCCAGCCAAGTACATCTTCCAGAAACGGCTCTATAAATGATTTTTTAGTGGATTCCTCATTATATGATTCAGTTTTTCCTGCATCTAATTCTGATTTAAACTTCAAAATAAGTTTTTCAAGATTTTGTTTTGCAATTTGTTTGTCCATATTAACCTTGACTCCGCAATAGAAAATATTATATGATACCGTCTTTTTATTTAATCTATATTAAAAAATATATTTAATCTTTCACCCGATGGGTGAGAAAGGAAAAAACAGCCTCATGAATAATATACAGCAAAATGAATTTAATTTCCAGTAAAAAAACATCTAATGATGTTACTATTTTAAAATGTTAACAGTTTGTACTAATTTGAAATGTTAATTTTTTAATGGTAGCCTACCTGTAAAAAAACACGAAAGGAGGCTATCAAATATGGAGAAAAAACTATTAGTAACTATGAAAGATATTCATAGATTTAAAGTTTTAAGAGATGTTATGGAAAAAAGAATA
>JACVJA010000051.1 GCA_015661035.1 Candidatus Calidifonticultor daggyaiensis
GATTAAAAGAAAATGCAGAAGAAAATATTTTACAAAATTGCAATTTAAAGATTGATAAATTTCAGGTAATTTTTAGTGGCATATGTGATAAATGCTTAAACAATTAACTTTTTTATTCTCTTCATTTCAAATTTTACCGCTTATTTTTCAAAAATCTAATAAAAATATTCTTTTATACCTTCAACTTATTAGCTTCTAAGCTTCTTAGCCCATAATCTCCTTAGCCTTTTAACTTATAGCTAGATTTTATGAGTCTTTTTCCTTTTTAGTTAATCCTATTATTTTTTCAGCAATACTGGCAATCGCATTTTGAAAATTAGTATCTGAGTAACAAGGAGAATAATTTTTTAAATCTGAATCTTTGACTTTTTGACTAAATGGGAGCTCCCCCAAAACATTAAAATCTTTTAACGATAGGTAAAGTATATCCCTTTCTTCTTGTGAACTTATTTTATTTAATACAATATATAAAGATTTTATACCTAAATCTAAAGCCATTTTTTTAACTGCTAGAGCAGTTTGAACACTTCTCTTACCAGGTTCAATAACCACAATTAATATATCTACACTTTCACAAGTACCTCTTCCTAAATGTTCAATACCTGCTTCCATATCTAATATTATTACTTCATCTCTGTCAACAACTAAATGTTTAAAAAGCCTTTTTAATAAAACATTTTCTGGACAATAACAACCGCTTCCACCGGCTTTTATTGTTCCTGCAACTAATAATCTTACACCATCCACATCTATACCAAACTTTTGTGGTATATCATCAACTTTTGGATTTAATTTAAAAAAAGAACCATATTGCCCTGTCTTTGCTCCAGTTCTTTCTTCTATTAAAGGCTTTATTTCAATTAAGGGTACAATTTTGCTAGCATCTTCATAAGGCAAGCCTAAAGCAGATGCTAAATTTGCATCAGGGTCTGCATCAACCGCTATCACTTTTAAATTTTTTCTTGCAAAATATTTTGCTAGACATGCTGCAAGAGTTGTTTTACCAACTCCTCCCTTGCCAGAAATTGCAATTTTCATTTACTTATCTTTTATATAAAGTTATTAAAGTTAATAACTAGTTATTTTTTTTAAAAATAACTAGTAATAATAAAAATTAAAAATAACAAAAGTAAATTAGTAATAATTTCATTAATTTAATACAAATTTATTTTTTCTTTATCTTCCAAAATAATCTCCCTTTATATTTAATTAATGATAAAAATAAAATTATAATAAATAAAATAATTAAATATATAATCATAATCCCATAACATATTAAATTTAAAAATAATTCCCATTCCATAATAATGTTTTTTTTAAAAAAATAAGAATTATTAAAATTAAGTTTAATTTAATCAAGATAAGAATGTGCATACAAAATTCTATTGGTTAAAATATCAAAAGTTTTTACAGCATTCATTAATTCTTTATCAAGAGGGTCACAAATTGCACTATCAAGACCATGACTTAATAAAATAATTAAATAGGTCCTGTTAATTAAACTTTTAAGCGCTAGTGGAGAAGATTGCGAAACGTTAGAAAGACCAACAATTGTTTTAGGTTCATCAGGCAAACCCATTAAATCTTTTAGCTGTTTAAAAGCCTTTAACCCTTCTATACAGTTATATACCTGCTGCTGCATTACTGCTACAGGTAAAACTATTGGATCCAAATACAAATCTGATAAAGGTACATTGTATTCAAGCGCTGCATTTACAATATTCATTATTACTTCTATTCTGCTATCAACATCTGGCGGTACTCCCTTTTCACTTAATGCAATACCCACAATTTTAGCATTATATTTTTTTGCCATTGGCATTAATATATCAAGCTTATCTTTATCACCAGTTACTGAATTAATCATTGCAGTCCCTTTATGGACTTTTAACCCAGCTTCTATAGCTGAAGTATTTTTTGTATCTAAAGCTAAAGGAATATCAACCTCATTTTGAATTGTTTGCACAATCCATTGCATTAATTCTTCACCATTTTTTGTTGCTGGTCCAATATTTATATCAACATAATTAGCTCCAGCCTCTTTTTGTGCTCTAGCCATATCAATAATTGGTCGAGCATCTCTATTTCTAATCGCTTCACCTACAATTTTTGATGTTACACTAATATTTTCACCAACAATCAGCATTGTAAATCACCCCTTCTTATTAAATTTTTAAAAATTAAATTACTTAATTACTTGAAACATAGGCTTTTAGAAATTTAGGGACATCTCCAGCTTCCCGTGGTCCTACGATAACTTTCCATCCATTTCCAAGTTCCTCCTCCAACTCGCCCTGTAGTTGTGAGACATAACCAGGTACTATTAATTCTTTTCTACTAATTTTTTCTTCAATACCGCTTTTTTTAACAAAGTTTGCAATCATTTCTGGAACAAATTTCCCGGCAGCCCATGCAGTTAAAACAGATTGTCCTTCAACATCCATTACTAAAAGCCACGATGGAACCTTACTGCTTTCAACTTCACCAGAAATTATAAAGTAAGTTAAAGAAAAATTAGTAGTAATCAATACAGGTGAACTAGAATCTGGATTGTTAATCTCATAAATTTTTTGCTCAACTGCCATAGGTTTCCTAGGATCCGTATAAATATTTTGTCTATATACTAAAAGCGGGAAAATGTTTTCAGGCCTTGGATTTGATAAAACAATTATTGAGCCATATTTTGCAACAAAAATTGAAGCAATAAGTGTTTCTTTTAATGGATCAGAAGTTAACTCATTCGGAAATACTATTGTTGGGTAGCCAAACAAACGATTCTTTTTATATACAGCTGCCCTTCTTAACATTATTTGATTATAAAAATCACCCTTTAAATTCCTAGTACCAATATCAATTATTAAATTTTTAATACCGTCATTTCTTAGATTTGATGTCAATTCCGCAATTTCGTCAAAATCTTTACCTCTTACAACAAATGGACATCCAGAATCTTTTACAACTTGTTTTAATTGTTCATAATTTTTTGTAGTTATTCCATGTATTAATGGATTTTTCTCCTTAAACTTTAAAGCAGATTCTTTTAAAACTTCTATATTTTCTGAAACCAGTATTATAGGTTTTTTACAGCTACCAAATATTTTTTCTGCAACATTAAAAAAATTTTCTTTATTGCCAGAATTATTTTTTAAACATACAGCATTTATTTCTAATACTTGACCAACTCTTTCATATTTAAGATTATTAATTTTATTTATTGTTTCATCAATTTTTTCAGAATTATCATCATCGTTAATAGCAATAGCAAAAGCATTTTGATTTACAAATGTCCTATCATGACGGTAAACTACAGTTTCTTCACCAACTTTAAAAGAATTATCCCCAACTCCAATTTCAACTTTTAATACAGGAGGTTGTGATGCTTCGGCTAAAGCTTCTTTTGCCTGCTCCGAAACATGTGGGCATTTTTCTAATTCCGTTTTTCCAGCAGCAAGCTGCATAGCAAAGGCTAAACATGTAGGAAACCCACAATCTTTACAATTGGTTTTTGGAAGAAGCTTAAAAATATCAAGACCACTTAAAGGCATAAACCCTCCTTTATATTTTTAAAGTTAAAAATTATAATAAAATTTAATAAAATTAATTAAAATTAAAATTTAAAAATATATAAAAAACTAAAATAAAAAAATAAAACTTAAAAAAATTACATTATAGGTTCCATCTCCAACGCTGGGTGATTTACTTTTTCCATCCATTTTAATACTTCTTCCTCAGTTACAGCATTTTCTTCTGTTGCAATTTTATCAATTAAATCAGGCATCCCCATTTCTTCAGCTCTTTCCCTTAAAAGTTCTCCAATTTCCTCTTTTAATTGCCTTGGCATCCAGACTAATCTTTTTAAGCCACCATCTGCTCTAATAAATTTTTTTGATGCTATAAAATATTTACTTATCCCAATAAAACCAGGGGTTTGAATGCCACCACCAACCATTCCTGCAATTGTAGAAAATTTCATTCCACAAGGGGTCATTTCAGAATACTCCCTATTAACAGCCATAACACCGTTAGTCGTTGGAAGTATTGTCACAATAACTTCAAAACAGCCGCACGAAGTCATTGGGTCTATCATCATGGAATAAGCTGAAAATGATTCAAGCTTTTGATGCGATGCTTTATAAACAAATTCATTTACACCTTTCCATATACCTAATTTTTCATCTAAAGTTTCACCTTTTTTAATTGGCTGATTTGGACCTGCTGGATTAATCTCAAAAGCAGCCTTACAATCTAGCCAGTTATAAGCACCACAAAGACCTGGTCTTTCCGGAGATACAACACACACATGATTTGGTGCAAAAGACTGGCATAAACTACATGAATAAAATATATCAACAGTTTCATCTGTTAATGTTTTTAATCTTTCATCTCTAATTCTAAATGCTTCTTTAGCTTTATGTTTCAAAGCAATAACATCTTCAGGGTTTGTATAAATTTTTACTTGAATCTTATCAACAATATTTGAAAAAGTTGAATGCATTTTTGCATGAAGAATTACTCCAAGGTGTCTAATTTTAAAACCGCTTTTAACTGCATCTTTACTAAACCTAACCCAGGCTATATCTCTTTGCCCCATATGAAAAATACCAGTTGCATAATTAATAAAATAATGAATTTGTCTTTCCATAACTGGTTCAAAATCTTCCTGCATCTTTCTTCCATAAACTAAAACTTCAATCCCCAATGGAAGAGCACTTCCCTCTGCAACATCATCTACCTCTGGGCCAAAAACTTCAATTTTTCCATCTTCTACTTCACTTGAATCAGCCATATGCAAATATTCAACGGCTTCTGTTATATTGCCTCCAAATTCAACATAGGTATTTTCTTTTCTTACACGCTCTCCCTCAAAGGCAGCACCAAAAGCTACAGGAATATCAACTTTATCTACAGTTATTTTTAGTCCTCTAACTTCAATTGCTTTTGCTACAATTTCCTCATCTGGTATATTTGAAACAACATGTTCATAGGTGCAAACACCTCTTGGAAGAATCTCCGGAATAGGTGTATCAGCAATTGTTGGGAATCCAAAGTTAATAGCTCCAGCTGCATTAGCATATTTTTCTTCATCAACCTCACCTAAAGCAAGTACAAATGCAAATACTCTATTCTTATTATATAAAAGCATTCTTCTGTAATCACCAGGCTGAACTCCGCCAAAACTTAAGGCTGCCCTTGCAGCAAATCCTAACGAATAAATAGTAGCAGTAATATCCTTCCCAAATGGCACTATCCTTGTATCCCATCCAAGCTCTACACCTTCCTGATATAATTGTTCTGCCATTGATACTCCATTAGTATTTCCAGATATAAAAACATAAATGTTCTTTTCTTGAAGCTCTCTTGCAATTTTTACAGCTGTTTTATTATCCTTACAAGCGCCAACACAAGCAGCAAATCCTGGTGCCGTGCCATCAACAAATTCTATTCCACGCTCTCTAATTATTACATCAGTTGCTGCTCCAAGCCAAATACCTTCAACAGGTGAAGGCCCATCTAAGTACTTAATCGCTTCAATAATTTCCTCAGCCCACAAAGTTGCTATTCCGGCATCAAGGGTTGAGCCTAAATATGGCAGCCAAAGCCTTTCAGATGGAATAGGGGGTAGCAATTTCTTAGCTTCTTCAATTACTTTTTGAGCATCTTCTAATTTTTCTACAGCAATTCCTGTCATACTATAAATAATTGGTAAATAGTAGCCAGTATTAGGAAATTCTAATTTTTGTTGAGGACCATATTTTTTTAAAGCATTATTTAAAATTTCTTCTGATTTTGATACTATTTTATATGCACCTTTAATTGCACTTGTAGCAATAATTTTAGACATCTTGCAGCTTCCTCCTTGCTTCCATATCCATTAAAACCCTTTCTTTTTTAATATCTATTTTTAAAGCCTTTCTCTTAGCTTGAATAACATTAATTACCTTTTCTAAAAGTAAATCAATATCTTGAATGTACTCTAATTGGCCGCCAAATTTTTCCTGCCATCCTTCAGTCATTATTTTTTTAACTTCTTGACTTGACTCAATTGGAATAGGCTGACCACTAAAAGCAACATATACTCCTGATGCAGCAAAATAAGTTCCAATAGATAAAGCCTTTTCACTCATCCATTCAGGGGCAATACCTGCAGCTGGCAAATCACTTATATCCTCCCCTAATCCTCCTTCTTTTACAATTTCAGATGCAATTGTTAAAATCCTAGAATTGTCAACACAAGAACCTAAATGTAAAATTGGAGGTATTCCTACTGCCTCACAAATTGATCGCAAGCCTTCACCTGCAAATTCCATAGCTTCAGGAACCATTATTCCGCACTTTGCATTTGCAATTGCTCCACAACCGGTCTGTACAACTAAATAATCTCTTTTAATTAACTCTTTAGCTAAATAATTATGATAATCATCATGAGTAATCCTTGCATTATTACACCCAACAATTGCAACTATACCTTGGATTCTTCCATCAATAATACCATCATTTAATGGTCTAAATGACTCTCTAAATCTTCCACCTAGCATATACCTTATATACTCATGTGAAAAACCAGCAATTAAGTCAGATTTTATCTCTGGGATACAAATTTTTTCTTTTCTATTTTTAAAATTATCAATAGCAGTTTTTATAATCTCTTTAGCTAATGTTACCCCATTAGTCTCATTAAACTCCATATGTATTGCACCTGGGATTTTTGCTTTTGGTGAAGAAGTTACAAGTTTTGTATGATATTTTTTTGCAAGTTCACCTAATGACTGCATAATACATTGAATATCAACAACCATTAACTCAACAGCACCAGTAAGTATTGCAGCTTCCTGAGACAAAAAATTTCCAATTGGTGCTACTCCTTGGCGCATTAAAACTTCATTTGCAGTACAGCATATACCAACAACATTTATACCATTTGCACCTTTAGATTTTGCATATTGAACAAGTTCTTCTTGATCAGATAATTCTGCAATTATTTCCGAAAGGGTTGGTTCATGACCATGTATTACAATATTAACTTCATCCTTTTTTAGCATACCTAAATTTGACTTTGCAGCAAGTGGTACTGGAGTTGTAAATAATATATCTGTAATTTCAGTACCAAGCATCGAACCACCCCACCCGTCAGATAAAGCAGTTCTAATAGCCTGATCTAAAATATTTTCAGGGTCTTGATCAACTCCCATATTAGTCCTATGCATCATTTCAACAACTTCTCTATCAATACCTCTTGGCACTACATTATACTTTCTCCAAATATCTTGCCTCTTTTTAGGTGCTATCTTTATTAAATCTATTTCTCCTGTTTGGTTGCCAAACAAACTAAGCGATTTTTCGGCTACTTCTGCAGCTATCTCATTAACGGTTCTGTCATTTGTACTAATACCAAGATTCTTTGCCAATCTAAATAATTTTAATTCATCTTTTATCTTTAAACCCTCAGCTTTATTTTGCGCAGTAAGAGCTAATAGATGAGCCATATCCCTACCGTGATCTGAATGCGCTGAAGCACCTGCTGCAATATGTCTTCCTAGATTTCTTGCAGCTATTGTCGCAAGCGTTGCACCACATAAACCCGTAGTATTTTCTCTTACTCTGCAAGGCCCCATTGAGCAATTTTTACAACATATCCCAGATACAGCCGACCCAATTGGACAAGGTTTTAAAGATTTTGATCGGGAAAATATAGTTGATATTTCTTCTTCCATACTATTAATAATATTACATACAGCTTCATCAGTACTTATTTTATCTACAGTATTTTTTACTTTATATTCCTGGCTATTTTGTTGATTTAATTTAATATCTTTTTCAAGATTATCTTTATCCATATTATCTATCCTTTCAATGTATTCTTTTGTATAAAATTAAAATAAACCATATATAATCTTTTTTACACCTATAAATATTTTTTCTATAAGCTTTTTATAAATATATTTTCTTTTTAAGTTCTTTTTCTTAGGTTCTTATTTAAAAGTATTAAATTTTTTTTAAAAAAAATTTAAAAAGTATAACTCTTTATTTAACAGTTTTTATAAAAGTTCTTTTATTATATCCTTTACTAATCTAACAGATTTAGGATGAGACATTGTTACTATATTTGCACCAGATATTAGCATACACATTGCAGAAATAGATTCCCAATTTATTCCTCTTTCTTCATCATTGCCCCAATCCTCTGAAACAATTTGATTTTCTTTTACTTCTTTTATTTTCCAAATTTCTGCAGCTATATTATTTATAATAGGCATAGGTGTCATTTTATCGTCTTAAAGCAATGCAGCAATTTTTAATC
>JACVJA010000052.1 GCA_015661035.1 Candidatus Calidifonticultor daggyaiensis
TCAACTTCAAAATCCTTGATATCTTCAAAATAAGTAAGCTGAGAAAGAAAAAGTTTTGAAGAAAACTGTCCAGAAAACTTTTCAGCTGCATCTTCGATTATCTGTTTCAAACTAAAACCGCTTTTTATAATTATAAAAAGGTCAACATAATCACGATATGCTGGTCTTCTTCCAACAGCATAAGCTTTATCTGAAGCAATGTCCTTATAGGATGATATTTTTATAAAGTTTTCAATTAAGAGGGTTCTATATTTTCTTTTAAACGGGAAGAAAATAAGTGAAACCTTAGTTAAATTATCAACTATAAATGTTAATTCATCTTTATTATCCAGCAGTACCTCAATTTTTGAACAAAAAGCATCTCCTGCAAGTTTTGTAAAATTTTTTGGAATTTCAAACGGAAAAAATAAATCAAAATCATAGGATTTTCTTATAGGTTTTTGTAGCATAAGAGCAGTACCACCAGATAAAATGCCGCCGCTTTTAAAAAAAGGCTTTAAGCTAAAAAGGGTTTCTTTTTCCTGGTCGTTAAGAAGATTTAAATATACCTTTGACATAATCTTCTTCATTAAGTTCATCTTTTAGTTTAAGTAAAAAATTCTTTATAAATAAAAAAACAGGCCTGGTATATACTTTTTGGGGATAATTTACAAAAACATCTATAACTTCTTCTTTGGAATAAGTTTTTATAATAAAATTTATATCTTCAATACTGCCATATGCCAGAACATGGTGAACAATATAGATCCTGTCCTTTTTAAAATCCAGATTTTTAACATTTTTTGACCACAGTAATGGTTGAAATCTTTCAGGAACAGGCGGATATACACTGCCAGATTTTATTTTCAAACTATCCTTCAGCGGTTTTATTTTATCTGTTGTATTATTTATATTTGTTTTTTCCATAAAGTAATTATAACATAATAATTAAACAATTACTTAATAAATATTTTACTATTTTTTATATTAATTAATTTATGTGTACTTATTTTATTTAGCATATTATTTTTAATGCACTAAAATATGCCTATATATTACATATTGCATATACCTATTACCTAATATATTACCTTATATTTAATACACTATAATATATCTATAAATTTTTAATCAATGATAAATTGCCAAATTTTGCAGCTTTTAATAAAGGAGCTAAATACTTATCTATTATAGTTGGACTTAAAGACACAGGCATATTCCTTAACTTCATTTCAAGCTGTGGATCATGTGCTGCAACTAATACTTTTTTAATATATGTATCATTAAAACCGTCAACATCTGCAAGCCTTGTCGGAACCCCCAAGCTTTTTAAAAAATTAAGCATACTTATTGCAGCAATCTCAGCAACTTCTCTTATGCTAAAATTATCAAATAAAAAATTATAAAAAATAGCTAATTTTTTTTGCAAACCTAAATAACCATTAAAATCATTAAAGGCTATTAATTCATTACCAAAAATTTTATCAATTTCTTTCTTTATAATATCAATCTCCTTAACTTTTGAAAGGTCTATGTAGCCATCTGAAAAATTTATGTAATTATACTTACTGCTTAAATTATTAAAGCTTTCTTTTGAATAATCTTTAAAACTTAAGTAATCTTTAAAAATATATAAAACTACTGTAAGTTGCCTTTTAATGGCAGGAGCAAAAAAAACAGTCCAATATGGATTTAAAATACCACAAGCTCTACCATGGCTTAAAATATTAACTAAAGAAAAGCTTGTAAAATGGCCGCCATTTGTTCCGCCAATCATTATTGCATAACCACCTAAATCTGTACCAATACCAATAAGCTTGCGGTAATAAAAATCTAATGGATTTTGTAATACTTTATGAATGGAATTTACTAAAAGATAAAGCCCTAAAATAGCAATCTCTTCAACTTTCTTAAAATTTTCATAAAAAAGATTGTTATTTTTATCTACTTTAAAAGCATTATAGTTGTTATTAAAAACACTATAATTTATTCCATAATATACTTCTAAAAGGTGAGAAATTCCATCTAATACGCCATCGATGGTAAGGTTATTGCTTTCTGTTTTTGTAATTGAATAATCAAATAATGCATATGGAGGGATAATTGCCTCATCCACAATAAGCTTTTTTTGCCCAGAAATAATATCTGTAATATTTGTGTATTTTGTTAAATGAGCTGCAGATGAAGCACTAGTTTGAACAGCTAAAACCGGAAGTATATTTAGTTTTTTTTCCTTTAGCATTTCTGTAACTTTACCTACGCCAAAAAAAGGCTCAATATCATGTTTTAATGGTGAAAGTGTATATAAGATTGCTGATGCTTTTGCACAATCAATTGCAGAACCACCTCCAACTACAGTTAAAAAATCAGGTTTTATTTTAACCAACAAGTCTTGCAATCCAAAAACATCACTGCTTGGAGTATTTGATTGTGGAGTATCCATAATACTGCAAATTTTAATACCGTTTTCTTTAAGAGATTTTATAATTATTTGTTTAAGTTCTATTGCCCATTCTCTTTGAGAAATTAAGAGCAATGTTTTATTTCCTAATTTTTTTGCAAGAAAACCTATTTTATCAATACAGCCGCTGCCAAATATGTAACTATCGCCTTTAAATTCTTTAATTAAATTTTTTGCTCTAATTTCTAAATTTTTTAAATCTACCATAACTTACATAGTCTTTATTACCGTGTTTTTATGTAATATATACTAATATATTATTCAATGATATTTTTTATTTCCTCATTATTGCAATCAAGTTTTTATGTAATACATATTATATACTATTGCATACTTTATAAAAATTAATAATTAATTAATAGGTATTAAGGCAACATATAATGTGATATATAAGGTGGCATATAAATTAAGATTAAAGTGTCATATATTATATTTTAAACAACAATTGGCTTAACTTTAGTTGAAGTTAAGCCAATTTTGTAAATCAATTTAATAAAAATCCTTATTTTTATTTTTTATTTTATTTTTTAAATATTTCAAATTTTACTTTTTTATTGTGCTTTAGTGTATCAAAGTTTTTTAATGCATCAAAGTTTTTACTTTTTTCTTTTTTAATTACTTATTTTACTTCCACTTCGGCACCAGCGCCTTCAAGCTGTTTTTTTATCTTTTCAGCTTCTTCTTTTGATACCTTTTCTTTAACAACACTTGGAGCGCCGTCTACTAAATCTTTGGCTTCTTTTAATCCTAAACCAGTAATTGCTCGTACTTCTTTTATAACTTGAATTTTTTGAGCACCTGCAGATTTTAGATGAACTGTAAACTCTGTTTGCTCCTCTGCTGCAGCTGCTGCTTCAGATGCGCCAGCACCTGCACCTGCTGATGCAAAACCTCCAACTGGAGCTGCAACCATTGCTGTTGCACTTACGCCAAATTTTTCTTCAATTGCTTTCACTAAATCAGCAAGCTCAAGGACCGTCATGTTCTCAATTACATTTAATATATCTTCTTTAGTTAAGCCTTTTTTTGTTGCTGCTGTTTTGGAGCTTTTTTCAGTTTTTTCTTCAACTACTACTGCTTCTTTTTCTGTTTTTTCCTTTTTTTCCTTTGCTTCTGTCATTATTTCCCCCTTAAATTAATAGTTATATTTTGATAAGTGTTAAAAAAATATTATTTTAGATTTTTAATAATTAAAAAAACAATTAAAAAATTAGCTATGCAATTCTAATTCTTTCTCCTTTTTCTGACGAACTGCATCTAAAACCACAGCAAGATTTCTTGGCAAAGCACTTAAAACAGTTACAAGCCCAACTATTGGATTATTTAAAAGACCTAAAAGTTGAGCTAAAAGAACATCTTTTGTTGGTAAAGTTGCAAGCCTTTCAACTCCTTCAGGTCCATAAATTTTACCCTCAAATAATCCACCTTTTATTTTTAAAGTTTCAAATTCTTTCATTAAGCTTTTTAAAAGCTTTGCAACAGATGCAGCATCTTTTTTGCATACAACCATACTTGTAGGACCTTTAAAAATTTCGCTAAAATCAATTTCTTCATAAACTTGGCTTGCGGCTCTTAAAGCAAGAGTATTTTTAAGTATTTTTAGATTTGCTTCAGTCTCAGAAAGTTTAGTTCTAATATAATACATATTTTCAGCTTTAAGCCCGCTATGGTCTGCAAAAATTAATGACTGATAATTTTTAAAAATATTTTTAAAATCTTCAACTTTTTCAATTTTGTATTGTTTTACCAAATTAACCTCCATTCTTTAATTAAAAACATAAAAAATATAAAAAACATAAAAAAATCGACCCATTTCTTTTTAGCCATTTATAGCAGGTATTTTAATTTTACAGCAAGATCCTATCAAATACTGACAAAATATCTAAACCTAAATCTAAATCTAAATATTCATCTACATCTAAATAAGGCTGAAAAAAAATAGGCCGATTATATTAAAAAATTATAAAATCTATTACTTAATTTTACAGATTTTAAATTTTAATGTTAAAATCTTTAAATTTTAATAACTTTACAACCAAAAAAGATTACTTAAATTTACATAACTAAAAACATTAAAAATAAAATCTGCGTATTATTGCATATTATTTCAACCTTGGCAGGAAATTAAGTTATTCAATAACACCTGCTGTCTTAGGCTTAATTATTTATAACTTTTATTTTTTTCTATTTATTTCTTAAATTTATTACCTTTATTTTTCCTTTTTAGCTTTCCCTATTTATATACTTATAATATATAATATATACTTATAATATGTAATATGATATATATATTAATATTTAATAAAATTATATTTACGAAAAATATTCGAACTTAAAAACTAACAAAACTAAGCAAAAACTTCAACTTTACTAAGCAACAGCTTCCACTTCAGCTGGTTTATTTATATCAACCTTTAAACCAGGGCCCATTGTAGATGAAAGATAAATACCTTTAATATATTTACCTTTTGCACCTGGTGGCTTCGCTTTGATTACTGCATCTACAATAGCAGAATAATTTTCTAAAAGCTTTTCGATATCAAATGAAACTCTTCCTATTGGGCAATGAATAACTCCTGTTTTATCTGTCCTAAATTCAACCCTGCCTTTTTTTGCATCTTTTACGGCTTTTTCAATATCCATAGTAACAGTACCTGATTTTGGATTAGGCATAAGCTTACGCGGACCTAGAATTTTACCCAATTTCCCAACATGCTTCATCATATCAGGAGTTGTTATACACACATCAAAATCAAGCCAACCACCTGCAACTTTATCAACAAGCTCTTCTCCTCCAACATAATCAGCCCCGGCTTTAGAAGCTTCAGCAGCTTTATCCCCTTGGGCAAAAACTAAAACCTTTGGAGTTTTACCAGTACCATGAGGCAAAACAATAGTACCTCTTACTATTTGGTCTGCTTTTCTGGGATCAACACCTAAATTAAAACTTATATCAACCGACTCATCAAACTTTGCAAAATGGTTATCTTTAATCCATTTTAGAGCCTGATAAGGTGAGTAAAGTTTTTGCTTTTCTAAACTTTTTACAATATTTATATAATTTTTTCCTCTTTTCAAAACAACCACCCTTTTAAACCTTTAAATCTTAAAAAACAAAATAAAAAAAATTTTCATCTGTGTTATCTTGTTACCTTTGGGTTTTGACTTTAGTTTGCTTTTAATTGACTAACTAGCCTTAATCTTTACCCCCATGCTTTTTGCTGTTCCTTCAATTATTTTAACAGCTTTTTCCAAATCATTGGTATTTAAATCCTGTATTTTGATTTTTGCTATTTTTTCAATCTGCTCTTTTGTCAGTTCGCCAACTTTTTGCCTGTTAGGCTCTTTAGAACCCTTTTCTAATTTTAGTTCATTTTTAATAAGAACTGCTGCAGGTGGAGTTTTTGTAATAAAACTAAAAGTCCTATCTTGATATATGGTTATAATTACAGGAATAATTGTACCACTATCTTTAGCTGTCCTTTCATTAAAAGCTTTGCAAAACTCCATTATATTAACACCATGCTGACCAAGTGCTGGTCCAACCGGTGGTGCAGGATTTGCCTGCCCAGCAGGTATTTGCAATTTTACTTGCGCCATAACTTTTTTTGCCATTTGAACCTCTTAAATAATCTATATTAATCTATACTAAATAATCTATAATATGATATTTATATAATATTTATATTGCATATGGTATATGCTTAATTACACTTTATGCTTAATTACTTGTAATTTACATTTCTACTTGCTTAATTATATTTTTTAACAAAATCAATAATTTAAAAAAATTTATTAAATTCTTTTAAATTTTTTAATTCTGACTTAAATAACTGAGTAATTATACTAACTTATAAAAATATTTCAACTTTAATTTAAAAATTTTAATTTTTATTTATATTTTGGTTTTTTAGAAACTTTTATTTTATATTAAACTTTTATTTTATATCTTAGAAACTTGGTCAAAATTTAGCTCAACTGGAGTTTGTCTTCCAAATATTGTTACCAAAACCTTTAATTTGCCTTGATCTAAATTAATTTCACTAATTGTACCATCAAAATTAGCAAAAGGACCTGAAATGACTTTTACAGGCATTCCTAACTCAAAATCAGTTTTTGGTTTAGGCCTTTCAGTTGCTTGTTTTTTAATAATCTTTTCAACTTCTCTTTCAGGTAAAGGAGTGGGCTTATCGCCACTTCCAACAAAACCTGTAACTCCTGGAGTATTCCTAACAACATACCAGCTGTCATCATCTAAATACATCTTTACTAATATATATCCAGGAAAAACTTTTTTAGTTGAAATTTGCTTTTTACCTCCAGTAATTTCAACAATACTTTCAGTTGGAATATGAATATCAAAAATCTTATTACCCATATTCATAGATTCAATCCTATGCTCTAAATTAGCTTTTACTTTATTTTCATATCCAGCATAAGAATGTATAACATACCACCTTGGTCTCATTAATAATCACCTAATTCTAAATATTAATCATCTAATTCTAATATTAAAAATAATAAATAAAAATAATAAATAATATAAATTAATTGACAGATAAGACAAATAAGTACTAAAAAGTATAAGTACTGATAAGTACTAATTTGATACCCGTCTAAATATTCCCTAAATTTTTCCTAAAAGCTCCACTAACTGAATAAACAGAAAATCAAAAACACCTAAAATAATTGCAAAAAATATAAGAGTAACAATTACAACAATAGTGTAAGTCAACAATGCTTTTTTTGTTGGCCAAGTTACTCGTTTTAGTTCATGAGAAACCTCTCTAAAAAACTTTACTATTCTTTTAGGCAGAGCCTTAAACCATTGCTTCCAGTCAATTTTCCTTTTTGGCGGTGCAACAGGGGCTTTTCTTTCTTTTAAAGCCCTTTCCATTATTGCTTTTTGCCTATATTTTACTGGTACTTTCTTTTTTGCCATAATCTTTTCTCTTTTAAAATTAAACTTTTTTTTAAAAATATAAAAAAACTAAAAATATAAAATTAACCAAACTAAATAACAAACTTAAATAAAATAAAAATAAAAAAAATAAAAAAACTAAATTTTAATAAACTAACTTAATAAACTAATGGCAGGGCTGGAGGGACTCGAACCCCCAACACCCGGTTTTGGAGACCGGTGCTCTACCATTGGAGCTACAGCCCTAAAAATACAGCCCTATAAAAAATACAACCCTATAAATTTATTAATAAATTAGTATATATACTTATTTTAAATTTATTTTAAATTAAAAAGAAATTAAAAAAGTAAACTTACTAATTTATTAATAAACAAAAAAATAAAAGCTTACCTAACCTAAGCCTATCTAACTTAGAATCTACCTGGTCTCTTTATGGACTGTGTGTTTTTTACACCATTTACAATATTTTTTTATCTCAAGCCTGTCAGGATCATTCTTTTTGTTTTTCATACTAGTGTAATTTCTTCTTTTGCATTCCTCACAGGCAAGCGTAATTATTACCCTCATCTTAGATTATTCACCTACTTTATTATTATTCTTATTTAGCAGTCAATTATATTAATTATTAGAGTGTTAAATTATTTTATTAGCATGATATTATTGCCATTATTGTCTTGCTATTGTCACGTTTTAATTATTTGCTAAACTTTTTTTACTCTCCTGCTCCCCTATTTCTTTTATGATTATGCTATTTTATTATGCTGCTATGCAGCCTTACTGCTAGTCTACTCTATTATCTTAGTAATACTACCTGCACCTATAGTTCTTCCACCTTCTCTTATT
>JACVJA010000053.1 GCA_015661035.1 Candidatus Calidifonticultor daggyaiensis
GCAATAACTTTTGAAAGGTCTTTAATTTTTTCATTATTATATCTTATGCCTTTAAATGGAATACATTCAACCATGTTTTCCCTTTTCTTTTTAGCTTTATAAAATATAAAAGCTATGTTTAAATATGATTTATTAAAAATAAAGTAAATAAATTATAAATTATTAACCTTTTTTATAAAATATTTTTATAGTAAAATATATCGTCATTTGCAAAATTTTTATTTATAGTAGATATTGTTTTTTAAAATTTAAATAAATGAAAAATGTTAAATTTTTGAAATAGAAAGGGTTTAAAAGTGGAAATAAAAATAATAAAAAATGTTATGCAATATAATAAAGAAGAAGCAGATGCTAATAGAGAATTATTAAAGGATAATAAGACAAAAATGATAAATATATTATCTTCACCTGGCGCAGGAAAAACATCTTTAATTATTGAAACGATAATTCAGCTAAAAGACTTATTTAGAATTGGTGTAATTGAGGGAGATATAGCATCAACTTATGATTCTGAAAAAATAAAAAAATTTACTGATAATGTTGTTCAGATAAATACAGGTGGGACCTGTCATTTAAATGCATCAATGGTAGCCAAGGCATTAAAAGAATTAAATGCAAGAGAGCTTGACATTATTTTTGTGGAGAATGTAGGAAATCTCATATGTCCGGTTGGATTTGATTTAGGTGAAAATTATAGAGTACTTGTTTCATCTGTTAGTGAAGGGGATGATAAGCCTATAAAGTATCCAAAAGCTTTTATTAAAAATGATTTAATTTTATTAAATAAATTAGATTTGTTAGAAAATTCAAAAATTATTAGTGATTTCAATTTAGATTTTTTTATTAAAAATATTAAAGAAATTAATAATAATGTTGAGATAATAAAAATTTCCTGTAAAACAAAAGAAGGATTTGAAAGTTGGATTTCTTGGTTAAAAAATAAATTAAATGCATAAATTGTATATTAATGTACTATATTAATTTACATAGAATAATTGAATGACAAGGGATATCTAAATAATAAAAATATTTTTAAAACTTTTTATACAAAAAGCTAATAAAAAATTAAATTTTTAGAGCCATATCATTTTTTTAAAATTATAGATAAAGATAATTTCTTTTTAAAATCCACAATTCTTAAAAACCTTAAAAATATTATTAAATATTACTTCTTTAGCAGCAATTTAAATATATTAAAAATCAGCTTAGTAAAAATTGTTATTTTATTATTTTTTTTATTTTATAAAGGTTTTATTAGCAAGTTATAGTTTAAGATTAAAGTAGAGAAATATTAAAAAATGTTACAAACTTATTACAAATTTTATTTTTTTTATTGCTTTTTTTTCATTAAAATGTTAGTATTAGCATTAATAAAAAGTTACAAGAATGTTACAATTAAACATATTTGTAACTAATTTGTTAAAATCATAAATCATAAATTATAAATTATAAAGTTATGAAAATAAATTTAGGTAAATACCAAATTAATATAACATTAAATAAAAATAACATAAAAAGCAAGAAAATAAATGGTCAACTTTTAGATACAATTACTACATTAGAGTTTGTATCGCATGAGTTAAAAGGAGTTCTTGGTTCAACAATAATGTGTGCTTACGCAATTCGCGATGGTTTTTTAGGACTTCTTAATTTTAAACAAAGAGCAACAATAGAAACAATAATTAGAAATTTAAAAAGGCTAGAAGCAACTATCAAAGACTTTTTGGATATTAGCAAAATTGAAGACGGCAATTTAAATATTAAGAAAGTAAAAGTAGATATAAATAAAGATATTATAAAAGAAATTGAAGATTCTTATATTTCTGAGCTATATGATAAAAGAATTAAAATTACAAATAATATACCAGAAAATTTAGTGATTAACACTGACAGAAGTTTGTTCCTTACAGTATTTAATAACCTCATAAGTAATGCCATTAAGTACGGCAATGCTGGCGGCCAAATAGTATTGTCTTATAATAAAATAAAAAATATGCATAGATTTAGTGTATTCAATTCGGGTACACCAATTAGTAATAATGACAAAGATAAGCTATTTAAGAAATTTTCACGCATTGAAAATGAGCAAAATAAAAAGGTTAAAGGCACAGGACTTGGTCTTTTTATAGTAAAAACAATTTTAAAAAATTTAGATGGGGATATATGGTTAGAGACTAGCGAAAATGGTAATAATTTTATTTTTGAATTAAAAGAAGAATAAACATGATGAGTATTTCAACAGCTTTAGACAATCTAAAAAAGTTAAGACAAGAATCTATACAGAAATTAATTGAAGGTGGTCTGCTTTCCTCTACGAGAATTTATGTTGGTATGTCTACTTGTGAAATTGCTGCAGGTAGTAAAGAAATATTAAGTATTATAAATGAAGAAATTAAAAAAAATAATATAAAAGAGGTAATTGTTAAACAAAAAGGATGCGCCGGAAGATGTAACCTTGAGCCAACTATTGAAGTTTTACAGGCAGGCAAAGTTCCTTTTAAATATACGAATGTTACTCCAGAAAAGGCGCGTGAAATAATAAAAAACCATCTAATAGAAAATAATGTAAAGTCTGCTCCAAGAACAAAAGACTTACTTACAGATCCTTTTATGTTAACTGATAGATCAAAATTTGTTTTTGGTGATATTGATATTTTTAAAAAACAAAAAAGAATAACTTTAAGAAATTGTGGAATAATCGACCCAGAAAATATAGATGATTATTTGTCAGTTAGAGGATACGAAGCTTTAGCAAAAGTTTTAACTAATTATACACCAGAAAAAGTAATTGATGAAATTACAAAATCAGGTTTAAGAGGCAGAGGCGGTGGCGGTTTTCCAACAGGCCTTAAATGGAAATTAGTGTATCAAGAGAAGAGTGATGAAAAATATGTTATTTGTAATGCAGATGAAGGAGACCCTGGCGCTTTTATGGACAGGAGTGCCCTTGAGGGTGATCCTCATATTGTTTTGGAAGGAATGATTATTGCTGGGTTTGCAGTAGGCGCAAAAAAAGGTTTTGTTTATATTAGAGCTGAGTATCCTCTTGCAATAGAAAGATTAAAAATTGCAATAAGCGAAGCTAAAAAGTATGGATTTTTAGGAAAAAATATTTTAGGTACTGATTTTGAGTTTGATATAGAACTTGTTTTAGGTGCAGGAGCATTTGTTTGCGGCGAAGAAACTGCTTTAATTCACTCAATTGAAGGCAGTAGGGGAACCCCAACCACAAAACCGCCATATCCATCAGTTTCTGGGTTATGGGGTAAACCAACTTTAATTAATAATGTTGAAACTTTTGCAAATATTGCTGTGATAATTTTAGATGGTTACGAAAAATTTGCTGAAATTGGTACAGAAAAAAGTAAGGGGACAAAAGTATTTGCATTAGCCGGTAAAGTAAATAATACTGGTTTAATTGAGGTTCCAATGGGTATTACTTTAAGGGAAATAATATATGATATTGGTGGTGGAATTAAAGATGGCAAAAAGTTTAAAGCGGTATTAACTGGCGGACCTTCAGGTGGCTGTATTCCTGAGCAATTTTTAGATACTCCAGTTGATTATGACTCACTAAAAGAACTTGGTTCAATTATGGGATCAGGCGGAATGATAGTTTTGGATGAAGACGACTGTATGATAGATGTAGCAAGGTATTTTTTAGAGTTTACCCAAAATGAATCTTGTGGAAAGTGTACCCCTTGTCGTGAAGGAACTAAAAGAATGCTTGAAATATTGATTAAAATAACCTCTGGTAAAGGTGAGCTTGAAGATATAGATAAACTTGAAAGGCTAGCCAACCTAATAAAGAAAACTGCACTTTGTGGACTTGGGAATTCTGCTCCAAACCCAGTTATAACTACACTAAAATATTTTAGAGATGAGTATATTGCACATGTAAAATATAAGAAATGTCCTGCAGTTGTTTGCAAAGGTATTATATCGTCACCATGTCAGCACGCATGCTTTATTGGCGGCAGTGGGGCACCTTCCTATATCGCATTAATAGCACAGGAAAAATTTAAAGATGCAGTCGAGCTTTTATATAAAGAAAATCCTTTGCCAGTTATATGTGGAAGAGTTTGTCATCACCCCTGTGAGACAAAATGCAGACGTGGTGCAATTGATGAGCCTATTAAAATAAGGGAACTAAAAAGATTTTTAACAGATTATGCAATTAAAAATAATATAAATACCAGGAATTTAGTAAATTTAACTGTAAATGGTAATGGAAGTGAATATTTAAGTGAAAATAAAAAATTTAAAGTTGCAGTTATAGGTTCGGGACCAGCGGGTCTTACTTGTGCATATTATTTAGTATTAAAAGGCTATGATGTAACTATATTTGAAAAATTACCAGTTGCAGGCGGAATGTTGGCTGTTGCAATTCCAGAGTATAGACTGCCAAAGAGCCTTCTTCAATTTGAGATAGATCAGTTAAAAACTTTGGGGGTAAAGATAGTTTTAAATTTTGAAATAGGAAAAGATGAATCTATAGATTCATTAAAAAGGAAATTTGATGCTGTATTTATAGCTGTTGGTGCTCATAAAGGTTTAAAACTTGGAATTGATGGTGAAGATTCTAACGGAGTTATTGATGCAGTTGATATATTAAGAGATATAAATCTTGGTAAAATTAAAAACTTTGGAAATAAAGTTGTAGTAATTGGCGGTGGAAATGCTGCAATTGATGCTGCAAGAACATTAAAAAGATTAGGAAAGGATGTTTCAATATTATATCGAAGAACAATTAATGAAATGCCGGCATGGCGGGAAGAAATAGATGAAGCAATAAAAGAAGGTATTGATATTAGATTTTTAGTTGCTCCTGTAAAAATAATAACTGAAAATAATACGGTAAAAGGTGTTGAATGCATAAAAATGGAACTTGGTGAGCTTGATAAAAGTGGCAGAAGAAAACCAATACCTATTAAAGGTTCTGAATTTATTATTAACGTGGATTTGGTTGTACCAGCAATAAGCCAGGAACCTGATATTAAAAAATTAATTGAAAAAAATAATTTTAAAATTACAAAATGGAATACTTTTGATGTAGATAATGAAACTTTATATACCGGTATTGACAACATTTTTGCTGGTGGAGATGTTGTTTTAGGGCCAAAAACTGTAACGGAAGCAATGTCTCATGGAAAAATTGCTGCAGAAATGATCGATAAATTTATAAAGGGGTTACCTTTGGAAAGAAAATATGACGTAACTAAACCAGCAAAGGATGTTGAACTAGTTGAAATGTCAGAAGAAGATATTGAAAAGCTTGAAAGATTTGCAATACCAATGTTGCCAATAAATAAAAGGCTAAACAATTTTGTTGAAACTGAAATTACCTTTACAGAGATTCAAGCAGTTTGTGAAGCCAAACATTGTTTAAGATGTGATAAGGAGGAAAAAGAATGATTAATAATGTATTTAAAAACAATATAGATGTTTTTGGGCATGGTGATGAAAATATAATCACAATTAATGTTAATAATAAGGATTATAAAGTGGATAAAAATAAAACAATAATGCAGGCACTTGATGAAATTGGTTATCATATCCCTCGACTATGTTATCATCCTAAATTATCAATTGAAGGTGCTTGTAGACTTTGTATTGTAGAAGTTGATGGTATGCCAAATTATGTAACAAGTTGTACCACAAGAGTGGCAGAAGGAATGAAAATAAAGACAAATACAGCTCAACTAAGAAGGGCTAGAAGAGACATATTAGAGCTTCTACTTGATAATCACCCTGTAGACTGCAATACCTGTGAGAGAGACGGCAATTGTGAACTTCAAGCAACTGCAAGATCAGTTGGTATAAAAATGAGACATTTTGAAGGTGAAAAAAGGAATTATATTATTGATTTTTCTTCACCTGCTATAATAAGGGACCCAAATAAATGTATACTTTGCGGTAGATGTGTAAGGTTATGCAGTGAAATTCAGGGTGTTTTTGCAATAGACTTTGCTAATAGGGGTTTCGACTCAACTGTAATGACTGCATTTAATTCCCCAATTAATAGTTCAGTTTGTATAAATTGCGGTCAATGCATAAATGTCTGCCCAACTGCGGCATTATCAGAAAAATATTATACTGTAGAGCTATTTAAAGAATTATCAGAGAACAAAAAATTAAAAATAGTCCAAGTTGCACCAGCTGTAAGAGCAGCTATTGGAGAAGCTTTTGGACTTGAACCTGGCCGCAATATGGAGAAACAATTAGTTGGTGCTCTTAGAAAATTAGGTTTTGATTTAGTTTTCGATACACAATTTAGTGCAGACCTTACAATAATGGAAGAAGGCCATGAATTTCTTGAAAGATTAACAAATAACGGAACTTTGCCAATGTTAACATCATGCTCACCTGCTTGGATTAAATTTGTTGAGCAGTTTTATCCAGAATTTATTTCAAATGTTTCAACTTGTAAATCTCCTATGAGCATGATGAGTTCAGTTTTAAAAACTTATTATGCCAAAAAAAGAGGTGTTGATCCAAAAGATATTTTAAGTGTTGCTGTTATGCCTTGTACAGCTAAAAAATATGAAGCCCAAAGAGAAGAATTAAAAATTGACGGCAATAGACTGACAGATATTGTGGTGACAACAAGAGAAATTGCTTGGATGATAAAATCTGCTGGTATTGACCTTTTAACTACGGAACTTGAAGATTTTGATAATTTGTTTGGTTTTTCTAGCGGAGCTGCAACGATATTTGGAGTTACCGGTGGAGTTATGGAAGCTGCTTTAAGGACTGCTCATGAGCTTTATTTAGGTGAAACATTAGTTGACATTGAATTTAAAGATTTAAGAGGCTTTAAAGGTATTAAAGAAGCAGAAGTTAAAATGGGAGATAAATTAGTTAGAATTGCTGTAGCACATGGAATAAGCAATACCCATAAAATTTTAAAAACTGTAAAAGAAGACCCAAATAAGTACCATTTTATCGAGATTATGTCTTGTCCTGGCGGTTGTATTAATGGGGGAGGCCAGCCTTATGCTACTCATGGATATACAGCTCTTGATGAAAGACTTCTACAAAAGAGAGCTTCAGTCTTATATGAAATAGATAGAGCTAAAACAGTAAGAAGAAGCCATGAAAATCCTGAGATACAAAGAATCTATAAAGAGTTTTTTGGCAGGCCTTTAAGCCATAAATCACATGAAATTTTACACACCCATTATACTGAAAAATTTCCTAAAGGTGTTTATAAGAAATAAAATTTTATAAATTATAAAAGTAGTTATATAAAAGTAGTTATTAAAAGGATAAGGTAAAATAATTTTTAACTAATAAATTTGGAAAATAAATATAAATAATCAAAAAGTTTTTAAAATATTTATTAACTTAAGAGGTGATTAAATGGAAAATCTTACAAAAAATGAAGATAAAAATTTAAACTTAGTAGAAGCCGATAAAAAAAAAGAAGAATTTATAAATTATTTAGAAGAAAAAAGAAAATTAGGGTATTATAATTCAGCACTGATGTCCATACTTCATAAAGCTCAGGAGTTATATGGTTATATTAGTCCAGAAGTTATTAATGAGATTTCTTTAAGATTAGGTATGCCTACAGCAAAAATTTGGGGTATTGTTACTTTTTATCATTATTTTACCTTAAAGCCAAGAGGTAAATATGTTATTTCTGTATGCTTAGGTACAGCATGTTACGTTAAAGGTTCAAAAAGAATTTTAAACAAACTTAAAGAACTTTTGAAAATTGAATTAAATCAAACTACTCCAGATGGTCTATTTACTATTGAGGCAAAATATTGCTTAGGGTGTTGTGGGCTTGCACCTGTAATGATGATAAATAATAAGGTTTATGAAAAGTTGACAACAAAAAAATTAATAGAAATTATTGAAACTTTAAAATCTTCTTATTATAAAACAACAAAAGCTTAAAAAATATAAAAAATAAAAATTTTTTTATTTGTCTTTAAGAGCTAATAAATGTTATTATAACCTAAAATAATAATTTATATTTAGTTAACTTTTTATAAAAATAATCTTGTATAAAAAATTAAAAACTTTAACACAAGAGGAGGTAAAATTGGCGGAGAAAAAAATTTTAGTAATTGATGATGA
>JACVJA010000054.1 GCA_015661035.1 Candidatus Calidifonticultor daggyaiensis
TATTACTAATCCTTTACCGCAAAATGCTATAAAAGATTTTACAAAAGATAAAAAAATTTTAATTATCATTGAAGAGCTTGAGCCATTTTTAGAAGAACAAATTAAGATGCTGGGTCTTTCATTAGACATTTGGGGGAAAAAATATGTACCACAAGTAGGAGAACTTAATTTATTAGCATTGGAAGAAATAAAACAAAAAATATTAAAAGATTTAATTGGTGTTAAAGATAAAATTTATAATAAGACTTTTAATAAATCTTTGAGCTTAAGCCAAAACCAAAAAAAGGAGCAAGAATTAAATGATAAATTAATACCTCGTCCACCAGTGCTTTGTGCAGGCTGTCCACACAGAGCTGTATTTTTTGTGCTTAAGAAATTAAAAACTATAGTAATGGGAGATATTGGTTGTTATACATTATCAGTTTTACCTCCACTAAATTCTTTAGACAGTTGCCTTTGTATGGGAGCAGGAGTAGGACAAGCCTTAGGCATGGAAAAAGCAAATCCTTCCCTAAAAGGCAAAATTGTTTCAGTAATTGGGGATTCAACATTTTTTCATTCTGGTATTACTCCACTTATTGATAATGCATATAATCAGGGAACTGGGGTCATTATCATACTTGATAATCAAACTACTGCTATGACAGGTCATCAGGTTCACCCTGGAACAGGCAAAACATTAAGGGGCTTAAAAACAGTGGATTTAAAGCCGGAAGATTTTGCAAAAGCCGCTAAAATTAAAAATGTATTTGTAATAGATCCTTATAAAATTAAAGATTTAGAAAAATTAATAAAGGAAGAATTAAATAAACCTGAACTTTCTGTAATTGTCTGCAGGAGAGCTTGTGTATTAATTGAAAAAGACAGGATATTAAAAAATGTTGTAATTGATCAACATGAATGCAAAAAATGTGGTTTATGTTTGCAGTTTGGCTGCCCAGCAATAGAGTTTAGGAATGAAAGCTATAAGATAAATAGTATTTTATGCAACAGCTGCGGTGTTTGCATTCATATATGCAAATGGAAAGCAATAAAAATTGTCGAATAATAAGTTCTATAAATAGTTCTATAAATAGCTCCTGTTGCTAATCTATTATTTAGCATTTTACAGAAAGATTAACAATTAATGGATTTATTAAATTTAGTATATGCATGTATTACAATAATTTAATAAAAATATAATAAAATTTTAAAAAAAACTTTTAAAATTAAAACAATTTTATGGTAAAATTCGACAATAATAACAATAATTACAAACAATAAGACAGACTAAATATAAATTAAAATTCCAATATGTAAAATACAAATATGTAAAATAAATATAAATATATAAAAAGTTTTTAAAAAATTTAGGTAAATAAAATATTTAAGTTTAAAATTTAACAAAATATTGACTAGTAAAGGAAATAAGTCATTAAAGTCCTAGAAGATACAAAAGCCTTAAAAGATTTAAAAAACATTCAAGGCTTAAAAGAACAAATAAAGGATTTTTTATCAAAAGGTAATATATTATCTGTCTTATTTGTAGGAGTGGGGGGGCAAGGTATAATATTTTCTACTACAATTTTAGCATACTCTGCAATATACCAAGGTTATGATGTTAAAGTATCAGAAGTCCATGGTATGGCACAAAGAGGGGGTACTGTTGAGGGAAGTGTTAGAATTGCAAAAAAAGTATTTTCACCAACTATAGGAAAAGCGGATATTTTAGTTGCTTTAGAAAAGCTTGAAGCACTAAGGTATGTTTCAAGATTAAAAGAAAATGGCATTATAATAGTCAATAAGTATGAAATAATCCCTCTTACAGCAAACCTGGATAAAAATTTAAAATATCCAAGTGATATTGAAGAACGAATAATAAACTCCCTTGAGAATAGTTTTTTTATAGATGCTGTAAACATTGCAAAAAAACACAACCAGATAAAACTATCAAACACTGTATTGCTAGGTTTTTTATCAAATTTTTTACCTTTTAATTTAAGCTGCTGGGAGTTTGCAATTAAAAATTTTAGCCCAGCAAAGGTAGTGGATTTAAATTTAATAGCTTTTAATGCCGGCCGAAATTTAGCAGTTTAAAAATATTAAAAAATTAAAAGAATTTAAAAGGCAAAAATATAAATTAAAAAAATAATATTAAATTAGAAATATTAAGAAAATTAATACTAAAATTTTTTAAACAGACATTATATAAAAAGAAAATGTTAAAACATAAAAATAAATTATCTTATTATGCGAGGAGGTAAAATGCCTGTAAAGCAGTTAACAGTTTTTTTAGAAAATAAAGCTGGCAGGCTTGCTGAGGTTGCAAAGATTTTAAAAGATAAAAATATAAATTTACAAGGGTTTTCAACAACAGAAGCAAGAGACTATGGGATTTTAAGATTAGTTGTTTCTGATACTGAGCTTGCTAGGCAAAGCTTAAAAGAAGCCGGCTTTACAACTCATATTGCTGATGCAATATGTGTTAAAGTTGAGGATAAGCCAGGAGAGTTGTTTAAGGTTTTAGATGTTCTAGCAAAAGAAGGCATTAATATTGATTATATTTATGTGATTGCAGGAACTAGACTTGTTTTAAGCGTACAAGATATACAAAAAGCAGAAGAAATTTTAAAGAAAAATAATGTCTTATTATGTTAGGTATTCTTTTTTATCAGTCATTTTTTCGCCCGTAATTGATGAAAATAAAATAAAAAATATTTAATAAGAAAAAAAGGAGGGATTGTATGCTTGGTTTTGCAGGAGTTTCAGTTTTTTTAGCTTATATATTATGCATCCTTTCTACATTGTTTTGCATAATATATGGAGCTATTATGTGGAACAAGGATAAATAATAAAAATAATAAAAATATATTAAAGAAAAGATAAGGTAAGGGGGGTTTATGAATCTTATCGTATTATCAATTATAATTGTTGTGTATCTTTTAATAGTAGGATATTTAGGTTTTTTAGGCTATCGGGGGACAAAAACTGAAGGTGATTATATGGTTGCAGGAAGACAAATTCACCCCTATGTTATGGCATTATCCTATGGAGCAACTTTTATTTCAACTTCTGCAATAGTTGGATTTGGTGGGGCAGCAGGAGTTTTTGGTTTAGGGTTATTATGGCTTACCTTTTTAAATATTGCACTTGGAATTGCAGTAGCCTTTATACTTTTTGGAAAAAGAACAAGACGAATGGGCCATAATCTTGATGCACATACTTTTCCTGAACTTTTAGGTAAAAGATTTAACTCAAAATTTATTCAAATACTTGGCGGAATTGTAATTTTTGTTTTTATGCCGTTATATACTGGTGTAGTTTTAATTGGGGCTGCTAGATTTATTGAAAGCACTTTACAGGTTAATTTTGTATTGGCTTTAATGGTTTTTTCAATTATTATTGCAGCTTATGTTATTGCAGGTGGGCTAAAAGGTGTCATGTATACTGATGCCTTACAGGGCACAATTATGTTTATTGGTATGATTGCATTAATTGCATTAACCTATATAAAGACTCCTGGTGGTTTTATAGGTACACATGTTGAGCTTACAAGCCTAGCTTCTCAAGTTCCTGAAAATTTGGTAAAGGGGGGACATCAAGGCTGGACAACTATGCCAGTACTTGGTTCTCCATTATGGTGGTCGTTAGTGTCTACAATTATTTTAGGTGTGGGTATAGGAGTATTAGCACAGCCTCAGCTTGCTATAAGATTTATGACTGTAAAAAGCAATAAAGAGCTAAATAGAGCAGTTTTAATTGGTGGAATTTTTATACTTGCAATGACTGGAGTAGCATTTGTAGTTGGTGCTATATCAAATGTTTATTTCTGGGAAAAAATTGGAAAGATTGCTATAGCGGCAGCAGAAGGAAACACTGATTTAATTATTCCAACATATATAAATATGGCGATGCCAAAATGGTTTGTATATATTTTTATGATAACACTTCTTGCAGCTGCAATGTCAACAATAAGTTCGCAATTTCATGTTATTGGGACATCATTTTCAAGAGATATGTTAAGGGTTGGTGTAAATGACTCTAGCGGAATTTTAAACTCTGATAATGGTAATTCAAAGAAAAGCGGTAAAGGTGTTGTTATTACTAAAATAGGTATTATTATAGGAATTGTTATTAGCATAATTTTAGGTTATTATTTACCCCCTAGTATAATAGCAAGAGGAACAGCATTGTTTTTTGGCGTATGTGCTGCTACATTTTTACCTATGTTTGTTTGTGCATTATTCTGGAAAGGTTCTACAAAAGCTGGCGTAATTAGTGGTATGATTGTGGGTATAGTAACAAGTTTATTCTGGATGTTTTTTGTTCATAAAGCAAATGCAGAAATGTTAAAATTAGTTGTAGTTTTAACTGGCAAACCAAGTATATTTGGCTATCCTTGGAATGCTATGGACCCAATTATAATTGCATTTCCATTAGCATTTTTAGTTACAATTTTTGTAAGCTTGGGAACAAAAAAACTGCCGCAGGATTTAATTGAAAAGAGCTTTAAAAATATTTAATAAATATTGGTTATTAAGATTATTAAAAAATATTTATAATAATACTGGAAATTATAAAAAATACTGGTCTTGCTAATTAAAAGTTTTATAAACATTATAAAAACATCTATAAAATAAGTGCAGGTGTTTACTAATGAATGGCGGGATTTATTGGGAACAAGAAGTAGAAACAATTAATAAAGATAAGCTTAGGCTTCTTCAACTTGAAAGATTAAAAAATACTTTAATTAATGTTTATGAAAATGTAGAGTTTTATAAGAAAAAATTTGATGAAGGCGGTATAAATCCTTATAAATTTAATAATATTGATGAAATACAAAAACTGCCGTTTACTACAAAAGAGGATTTAAGGGATAATTATCCTTTTGGTCTTTTTGCAAAGCCTTTAGACAGTATTGTTAGGATTCACTCATCCTCTGGTACTACCGGCAATCCTACAGTAGTAGGCTATACTCAAAAAGATATATCAATATGGGCAAATTTAATAGCAAGAGATTTATATAGCGCGGGTGTTAGAAGCAATGATGTAATTCAAAATAGCTATGGGTATGGTCTTTTTACTGGTGGCCTAGGTATTCATTATGGAGCTGAAAAGCTTGGTGCAACTGTGATTCCTGTTTCTGGGGGAGTTACAGAAAGACAAATAAAAATAATGGTAGATTTTAAGTCTACTGTTTTATGCTGTACGCCTTCTTACGCATTATATATTGCAGAAGTTGGAAAGGATTTAAATGTAGATTTTGAAAAGCTTGCTTTAAGAGTTGGACTTTTTGGAGCTGAACCCTGGACTGAGGAAATGAGAAGAGAAATTGAATCTAGGCTTTTTATTGATGCAATTGATATTTATGGCTTAAGTGAAATTATAGGTCCAGGAGTGTCTTGTGAATGTATTTATAAAAGTGGTCTTCATGTGGCTGAGGATCATTTTTATGTTGAAATAATAGATCCAATTACTAAAAAGCAGCTTCCAACTGGAAGCCAAGGGGAGCTTGTTTTTACCTCACTTACAAAAGAAGCATTTCCTCTTATCCGTTATAGAACAAGAGATTTGTCTTCTTTAAATGCAGATGTATGTAAATGCGGCAGAACCCATGTGAGAATGAGAAAACCTATGGGTAGAACAGATGACATGTTAATAATTAGAGGTGTAAATGTATTTCCATCTCAAATTGAAGAAGTTTTAATGCAAGTAAAAGAAGTAGAACCGCATTACTTAATAGTAGTAGATAGAGTAAACTATCTTGATACAATTGAACTTTGGGTTGAAGTCTCAGAAGATGTTTTTGCTGAAAAAATTAATGATCTTGAAATGTTTGAAAAAACGATAGAAAGTAAGCTTTATGCTGTTACTGGTATAAATATTGATGTTAAATTGAAAGAGCCAAAAACTATTAAAAGAAGTGAAGGGAAAGCAAAAAGAGTTGTAGATAAAAGAAAAGGCGAGACAATATAAGACATATAAAAAAGATATAGAGATACATAGAATATAGTATATAAAAAATATAAAAAGCATATTAAAAAGAAAAAGTTAAAAACCAGTCATCTTTAGGAGTAGCAAATGGCAGAGAATAGTAAAGACAATAAATTTTGGGATCCAGAGATTACTACAGCTTCAAGGGATAAAATAATTTCAATTCAAATTGAGAATTTAAAAAAGACATTAAAGCATTGCTATGAAAATAACAATTTTTATAAAAAAAGAATAGATGACGCAGGTTTAAATCCTGATAAAATTAAAGATTTATCTGATATTGAAAAGCTTCCTTTTACTTCAAAAGATGAACTAAGAGAAAACTATCCGTTTGGGCTTTTTTGTACTCCTTTAAGTAAAGTAGTAAGAGTCCATTCTTCTTCTGGCACGACAGGAAATCCTACAGTTGTAGGCTATACAAAGGAAGATTTAGAAATATGGGCTGATGCTCTCGCAAGAATAATGTATGATGTTGGAGTAAGGGAAGATGATATTGTGCAAGTTAGTCATGGTTTTGGAATGTTTACCGGAGGATTTGGTTTTCAATATGCTGCAGAAAGGATTGGAGCACTTGTAATTCCTATTTCTGGTGGCAATACCGAAAGACAGCTTAAAATTATGACTGATTTTAAATCCACAGTTTTATGTTGCACGCCTTCATATACCTTATATATGGCCGAGATAGCTGAGAAAATAGGTATTGATTTTTCAAAGCTGCACTTAAAATTTGGTTTTTTAGGTGCAGAACCCTGGACTGAGCCTATGCGTGCTGAAATTGAAAAAAAACTTTGTATGAATGCTCTTAACAGCTATGGCTTAAGCGAAGTAATAGGCCCTGGAGTTTCTTGCGAATGTTTAGTAAAAGATGGACTACATATAAATGAAGATCATTTTTTACCAGAAATAATTGATCCAAAGACAGGTAAAACTTTACCCCATAACCAGCAAGGTGAGCTTGTTTTTACCAGTCTTTCAAAAAAGGCATTCCCAGTAATTAGGTATAGAACTAAAGATATATCGTATTTATATTTAGATGATTGCTCATGTGGTAAAAAATTAATAAAAATGGCGCCTCCAATGGGTAGAACAGATGACATGTTAATAATTAGAGGTGTAAATGTATTTCCATCTCAAATTGAAGAAGTTTTAATGCAGATTAAAGATTTAGAGCCACATTACTTAATAGTTTTAACAAGGGAAAATTACTTAGATAAAATAGAAGTTTGGGTTGAAGTATCTGAGAAAATTTTTCATGAGAAACTAATGGATTTAGAGTTTTTTGAAAAATCTATAGAGGATAAGCTTTATTCAGCAATTGGCATACATATCAAGGTAAGTTTAAAAGAGCCTAGAACAATTGCGCGAAGCGAAGGAAAAGCCCAGAGAGTTTGGGACAGAAGAGAAAAAATTTAAAAATAACAAGTTTTCAAAAATAGAAATTTTATATAAATTAGTATGTACTCTTTATGCTCTATAAATAGAAAATAATAAATAAAAAATACTGGAAAATAAACCTTTTTTGTTATAATGTTTTTGTATCTTGAATGTTTTAAATAATGTAAAAGTTAATATAAAAAAGGAAATTAAATATCTTTCTGGATTATACACTTATAAATTTTCTAATTTTATTGATTTGCGGTTATTGTATTCCTCTAATGTATTAGTTTTTTTAAATGGCTTTCCAAGCAATTGCAAAACCTTTTTTCCTTCTAGAAATAATAATGCTGTAAAAAATAATGTTTTAAAAGATAATGGGATAAATAGTGGCTTTATAGATGAAAATGGCATAAATGTAATCAGAAATGGCGTAAATAAAGTTGAATTAGAAAATAAAGAGCGTAATAAAGAATATGATAAAGAATATGATAATTCTAACATTAGGACTGATAAGTTAATAAATTTATTAACAGGGCTAGAATTACTTGGAATAGGTCTTAATTTTCATAACTTTGATATTGATGATTTTGTTTATTTTATAAAAGGTATTAACCCTGATTATGAAAAGTCTTATAAGAATTACACTATTAATTTACTTTTTGGTGATGTTTTATATTCAAGGTCTGTTAAATATTTATTAAAATATGAAGAAT
>JACVJA010000055.1 GCA_015661035.1 Candidatus Calidifonticultor daggyaiensis
CTAGACAATATTTTAAAAGCTTATCACCCCAATTTAAAATTTCTGGATAATTATATTGATTACCAATGCTTTTAATTTTACTGGCAGTCTCCTCGATATCGTTAATAATTAACTCTTTTTTTGCTTTAGTTAAAGAAGGTAATATTTCCTCTCTTAATTGTTTTAGAAGCTGCTCTGAAAAAATAGCATTTTTTAATTGAGTAGATGCCTTTTCATAACTTTGCTCCCCCGTCTTTTCTATTAATTTTGATGATTGACTTAAAATAGGAATTGCCTCTTCCTCATAAGCAAGAAACTTTTTTAACTCATTTATAAGCTCTGCCCTTCTTACTGGCTTTCTAATGTAGCCGTCACAATTAATTTTTTTTACTTCAGCTTCATCATCTTTCATTGCAGATGCAGTTAAAACTATAATAGGAATCTTATTTAAATTTTCATCACTTTTAAGAATTTTAATTGCAGTATAACCATCCATTTCTGGCATTCTTAAGTCCATAAGTATAAGATCGGGCTTATTTCTTTGAGCAATAGTAATTGCTTCCTTACCATTAACAGCTTCTAAAATTCTTAAGTTATAAACAGAAAGTATTTTATTTAATAAAAGCCTGTTTGACTCAATATCATCAGTTACTAAAATTTTTTGATTTTTAAATCTTACCCTGCCTTTTATTATTTCTTCCTGGCTATAAGTACTTTCAATAGACGAAACTGCTACATTTTTTAAAATTACCTTAAAAGTACTGCCTTTACCAACAGTGCTGTCAACCTCTATCTCACCATTCATTAAATTAACTAACTTTTTTGTAATAGCCAGCCCTAGCCCTGTCCCTCCATATTTTTTTACATCAATATGCCTGCTTTGTTGAAAATAATTAAATATTTCTTTTTTATCTTCCTCTGGTATTCCTATGCCCGTATCTTTAACTGAAAAAATTAAATCTATTTTACTTCTATCTGGATAATATATTCCTTTTACTTTAAGTTCTATATATCCTTTTGATGTAAATTTAATAGCATTTCCAACCAAATTAAATAGTATTTGCCTTAATCTCACTTCATCAACAAGAATAGCTTTGGGCAGCTTTTCATCTATCTCAGTAAAAAATTCTAAACCTTTAGTTTGTATTTTTTCTGAAAATATCTTTGCAATATCCATAAAAAGCTCTTGTGGCTTGACTGCTCTATATTGCAATTCCATTTTCCCAGCTTCTATTTTAGAAATATCCAGAATATCGTTTATTAAATCCAGTAATGTTTTTCCGCTTGACAGTATAATATCAACATATTTTATATATTGTGGATCTGCAAGCTGGTCTTTTAATATTTCAGCAAAACCCAAAATAGCATTCATAGGTGTTCTTATTTCATGACTCATGTTTGCAAGAAATTCACTTTTAAGCCTGCCAGCCTCCATAGCTTTTTTAGCAAGTTCTTCAGCTTTAATTTTTTCTTCAACCAGCTGTTGTTCTATTTTTTTCTTATCAGTAATATCTCTAGAAATTCCAAAAGTGCCAACCACTTTCCCTTCTTTATTATAAAGAGGCATTTTTGTAGTTAAGACCCACCTATCTTCTTTTCCTTTATATGTTTCTTTTTCCTCAATATTAATTATAGGCTTTCCTGTTTTAATAATTTCCTGCTCGTCTTTAAAAGCTTGACTTGCATGTTCCTCTGTAAAAAAATCAAAATCTGTCTTTCCAATTACTTCTTTTTCATTATCAAGGCCCAATCTTTTTACAAGCTCCTTACTTGTACGCAAAAATTTACTTTTTAAATCCTTAAAATAAATGCTGTCAGGAATATTATCAAGAAGTGCATCTAATAATTCTTTATCATTTACTGCCATTTAAATTCCACCCTTTTTAAAAAACGCCTTTTATATTATTTTTATCATTATTAGCTACAATATTTATTAAGTAAAATATTTATCTATAAAAACTGATTAATCCATAAATTTTACTAATTAATCTACACAATTTAATATCAAATTGTATAATTAAATACTTAGTCAATATCTTTAAAAAAACTAATGTTATTTTACTAAAAACATTAATTTTTTCATAATTTTAAATTAAAATTGGTGATATTTGTTATAAAATTTACAGTATATACTAACTAAGCTTATAGAATTACAGTAATATTAAAATGATATTAAAATTTAACTTATAAATTAAAAATATTTGACCTAAAATTATATTTTTATTAATTTTTTATTTTAAAAAAATTATTAAAATAAGAAATAACAATGAATAACAGTAATAATAATAATAAAATTGCCGTATTTACTATAAAATGGACTATATTAATTATAATTATCACACTGCTTTTTGCTTCCTTTTTTTCCTGCAAGGACATTAACTTATCTAATACAATTAACACTAGCAATAATGCTACAAATAGCTTTGAACACTCATTTCAACAAGATAACAATGATGAATATTTAAATAATGATAAAATAAAAGAACTTAAAAAATTAAATATTACAACAACTATACCTCCTCAAGCAGAATTTTTAGAAGCAATTGGTAAGGATTTGGTAGCAGTTAATATCTTGGTAACTTCTGGAGCAGACCCACATACTTTTGAACTAAAACCAAGCCAACTTAAAAATATATCTAATAGCAGTGCTTATTTTGAGTTAGGATCTGGCATTGAGTTTGAAATTTCTTGGCTTGACAAAATTAAAAAGTTAAATCCAGAGCTAAAGTTTTTTAACTGTTCCGAAAATATAACTATTATTAATAACGATCCGCATATTTGGCTTTCGCTTAAAAATGCAGTTGCTATTACTGACAACATATATAAGGGACTGGTTCTACTTGATCCAAAAAACAGTAATTATTATTTGGAAAATAAAAATAAATATCAAAATCAATTGCTTGAATTAGATGTCACGGCTTCAAACCTCTTTAAAAACTTAAAAAACAATAAATTTATAGTAGATCATTCTGCCTGGGGATACTTTGCAGCAGATTACGGTTTAGAACAAATACCTATAGAAGAACATGGGAAAGAGCCTACAATAAAAGATATTGAAAATATAATAAAAATTGCAAAAGAAAATAACATAAAAGTCATTTTTGTTTCCCCGCAATTTAATACGAAAAACGCAGAAATTATTGCTAATGAAATTTCTGGTAGTTTAGTTTTTATTGACCCTTTAGAAAAAAGCTATATAGAAAATATGAAAAAAGTTATAAAAGCTTTCGAATCTATTTTGGGATAATATCAAAGACATTTTAAGACGTTTAATCTTTATGTAATTATTTATTTTAAAATTCATCAGCAAGTTTTTTCCTTGAAGCTTTACCTTTTTTTAGCTTTTCTTGATCTTCAGAAATTCTAACTATGCTACCCTCAAAAATTCCACCTTTGCATATTATTAAAGAATCTGTTTTAATTTTACCTTTTACAACTCCTGTTTCTTTTATTTCAACATATCCGCTTGCTTCCATATTGCCTTCATATTTTCCTATTATTTCAGCATCAGTTGTTTTTACATCAGCATTTACAAAGCCATTGCTTTGTATAGTAAGCTTACCTTCAACAATAAGACTACCACTTACATAACAATCAACAATTATTGATTCTGAAATTTCTAATTTTCCATCAATAGCTGCTTCTTTACCAATAATAGTTAACAAAACTTTTGATTCTTGAGGGCTTTCGTTTGCATCTCCACCCAACAAATTCATCATTCTCCTTTCTTTAAGAAGAAAAAAATATTAAAGTCATTATTTTTATTAGATTAAATCAAAAAACAATCCATTTAAATTACTTAACTAATTCTAATTCAGTAATTAAATCATTTTTCAAAAAATATAAATTTTTATATTTTTATAAATTTAATGAATCTTCCTCTGTTTCATTATCATAGTTATTTAATTCAGACTCATCATATTTTTGAGAAAACTCTTCAGTCACTTCCTTCTGGGCCTCTTTACTTTCTTCTTCTGCGGTCACAGAATTAACTTTTTCTTTTTGAGTTAACACAACTTCAGAAATTCTACTAACATTTCCACTAAAAATCGCACCTTGATTTATAATAAGAGAATCAGTTTTAAGATTGCCTATTACAACTCCTGTTTCTTTTATTTCAACATATCCGCTTGCTTCCATATTGCCTTCATATTTTCCTATTATTTCAGCATCAGTTGTTTTTACATCAGCATTTACCTGACCATTTTGTAGAATTGTTAATTTCCCATCAACTATTAATTTGCCTTTGAGCTCACAATCCACATCTATAGCGTGGGAAATTTTAAATTTGCCATCGAGTACAGCTTTATCACCAACAATCTTTAGCAAAGTTCTTCCTTCGTTTTGATAAGATTCTACTTCCATATTGTCTAGAGACATACTTTTCCTCCTATCTTAATATTGTTAATAAATCAAATATATACTTTAAAAGTTCTTTATAATAAAATATGCTATTTAGTTATTGAATGCAAATTACAAAATTGCCATAAAATATTAAAAGCTTTATGCAAACATTCTGTTTAATAATTTAAAATCAAAAACAAATTAAAATTTAATATATTTATGTTATTTCAAATTATAATATACCATCTTATGCTTAAAAATTAACTATAAAATTGTCAATTTCACTAAAAGCATCATACAAGTCAGTGCTTGCTTCTGAAAACGGAAAAGATACAAATACAGGCTCGTGGTTTTGCATTATCGAAAGCTGATAATGTGATAAATATCTTATTTTTCTATTAACTAAATTGAAATCTTTCCCATATTTTTCTCTAATTTTTTTATAAACTAATTCCGAAGTTTTTTTTCTTCTTTCATAAGCATTAATAATAATAGCAACAATTTTTAATTTAATATTATACTTTAATTCAATGTTATCTATTATTTTTTTTAAATATTTCATATCCATAAAAGAAAATATTTCTGGTTTTAGTACTAAAATAATATTTTTTGCATATATTAAAGAAGTAATTGATAAAAGTGAGTAGTTTGGCTGGGAGTCTATTAATATATAGTCATAATCACTGATATCTAGATATTTTTCAAGAATATTTTTAAAAAGTAAATTTCTTTGCAAAGCATGATAACTCATACCATCTTTATGTGTTTTTTCAATAATATATTCAGTAAGATATTCTTCTAGAAGCGATATATTATTAGAAGATGGTATTAAATCAATATTTCCACTTACTTTTATTAGATATTCATTAAAATCTATATTATCACCATTAATGGAAGAGACTATTAAATTTTCTAAACACTTCCCTTTTGTAATAACTGGCTTTTTTAATAAAGATTGTACAAGATTTACTTGAGGATCAAAATCAAGAAATAATACTTTTTTGTTTAGATTCTTAGCAAGATACCAGCCATAATTAAAACATATTGTTGTTTTACCAGTACCACCTTTTGTATTAAAAAATACAAGCTTATGCATGTTAAAAATTACAAACAATAATTATATTTTTATTAAAACCTTTGTCTACAGTTTTATCATTAATTATCATTATTTTCAACAATTTTTAAAAAAATTGTTATTTTAAAATGATTAATACCTATTTTTTTGCTAGTATTATCACTTTTTTCAAATAAAGTAGATATTAGTTTAATTTAGTATTATACTAATATCTGAAGGTAATCTAATACCTTTTTAAGCTTATCATTTTAGTTTATGGTTTTTAATTTTTAACTAATAAATGATACTTGAGTCTTTATTAATTATCCATAAAATTGTTATTATTTTCCTATTGAAGTAAATATATTAAATTTAGTAAATTTTTAAATTGTTGGAATGCATTAAATAATTTTTGAGATTTTTTGATGTTTCTTATAGATTTTTTATTTAATTTAATCTATCTTTAATCTTTTAAAATTTATTTTTGGGGGGTTTTTATGTTAAATAGGAAAGATTCTGATTTAATAGGAAGTAAAACACTAACAATAATTGCTGAGGGCGTCAAAGTAGAGGGAAAAATATATTCAAAGGGTTCAACAAGGGTTGATGGAAATGTAATAGGAGAAATAATTTCAGAAAAAGATTTTACCATTGGTAAAGCCGGTCTTGTTGAAGCAAAGGTAAAAACAGAAAATGCTGTCATTGCTGGAAATTTTAAGGGTGAAATGATTGCAAGCGGTGAAGTAGAAATTACTGCAACTGGCAGGTTTGAGGGTAAACTATTTCAAAAAAATGCTCTTTTAAGTATTTCAAAGGGTGGAATATTTAAAGGTGAAAGTATTTTATCTGAAGATGAAAAAATCTTTGAAAAAAACACGCTTGAATTATCAGAACTGAACTTTAAAAATTTTTCTTTTAAAAAAGATAAAGAAAATATGGAATAATTTTATTATATAGGTTCGACATGAATTGAAACTTCAGAAATTTTACTATCTAAATTTTTAATACTTTTTTCTATCTCAGAAACAATAAAATGAGCATTTTTGATGTCCATATTTTTATCAAGTCTGCAATGGAATGAAATATTAAAAAAGCCTTGCCTTTGAAGTATTGTAAATTTATGACAAGAATTAGGTAAAATATATTTTGAAATATTTTCTTTAATTTTTAAAATTAGTTCTTCTGAGTCAACTGTAATATCCTCCCAAGGGTCATGGTGAATTAAAGCTTCTTCTATATGTATATAAACATTTCGTACTTTATCATTTTTCTCTTTTATCTTTTCTTCAATTTTCGAAGTTAATTCTTCAGACTCTTTTAAACTTATAAATCTGCTCATCTCTACATGTATAGATATATCAAATTTATCATTAACCTTATAGATAAAAATATTATGCAAATCATGTATGCCCTTTTCTGAAAGAACAATTTCTTTCACAAGACAATCAATATTATCTTTTGATATTGACGGCTTTATTTCAATTACTATTTCAGAATCTTTTATTTTTTCTAAGATTTTATTTTTTATTTTTTCTTTTAAACTTTCAAGCCTTGTTAAATATATATTTTCTCCTACACTTAAATCTAAATTTAAAAATTTAATTTCTCCCACTTCGTGAATTTGTAATTTATTAATTGATTTTATTTCAGGAAAACTGTTTAAAATGCTAGCAATTTTTTCAGTTATTTCTTTCGGGATATAATCTAAAAGATTCTTTATTATTTTTACTAAAAGCCTTACACTAAACCCAATTATTATTAGCGCTACAACAATTGAAGCTATTGGGTCTGCAATATAAAACCCATAATTTGCAAAAAGTAGCCCTCCTATTACAATTAAAGAACTTGTTATATCGCTTAAATAATTTATAAATTCTGCTTTAAACGCAAAAGAATTATATTTTCTTATAATACGTCCTATCAAATAAAGTCTAAAAATGTTTATAAGTATTGACATTGCTAATGCTAAAAAAACATAAATATTTAGCTTTAATTCAAAATCCCTAAATGTTAGCCTTTGAATAGATTTATATATTATAAAAAAACATAGCAGAGTAATAATTACTATCTCAAACAATGCAGAAATATTCTCATATTTACCATGCCCATAAGTGTGATCCTTATCTGGAGGCTTAGTAGCAGCTCTAACAGCGATAAAAGTAATTACAACAGTTATTATATCTAAACCATTATTTAAAGCCTCAGAAAAAACACCAATACTATTAGAATAATACGCAACAACAATTTTAATAATAACTAAAATTACTGAAATTATTAAAGAAAATAAAGCTACTTTTCTTTTTAAAATATTCTGCTTTTCCATAAATCTAAATTATTTATATTTTGTTATTTCTGATGTTGCCAAATTTTAAACACTTTTAATTTATTGTATTTTATTTAATTTAAAATAATAGATTTTTCATTAAAAAATCACTTAAAATTAACATAAATTAATATAAAATATTAAACAAATTAATATCTATTAATTGAAAATATTAATTAAAAATGTGCAGGTCTTTTAAATCTAAATCTAAAACTTTAAATTTT